>CAVHFU010000014.1:0-33946 GCA_963635575.1 bacterium
ACAAATTTCATTAAAATTTTTATTTTTTTCCTATTGACATATTACCTACTGTCTTATTTTTAATTCATATTATCATTTTCCCCAAATAATTACAAGTCCAAAAAGAAGTCATTTCAAATCGCTTTATTTTTCCCAGTTTTTTCATCTAATAATCATTTTAAAATTGCACATAATAATTGCATAAGGGTTTGTGATAGTTGAGTCAAGAGAGGTACAAGGTGCTAAAATCACTTTATATTTTTCGGTCAAAGGTCTATACAGGATTATGAAGTTCTGTATCGGCCGGCGAGCAGACTGCCTTAGATAGTAGCAGGTGCTGTCGTGGGATATCCTCACCACGGTATCGTAAATTATCTTCGGTGGTCGAGCTAAGATTAGTATTAGTTCCGCAGGTAAATTTGCTAAAGAGGGGGCATCCCTCCCTCTTTGGCAAAGCTCTTACTTATGTTTAAGGGTTCTGACTAATGAATAAAAATTAACTTTATTCGTACAGGTACTTTTACTAGTCGAGCAAAGGTCGTTCTAAGTGGTGTAATGTTAAGTAACTAATAATGCTTTATGTGTAACTGCTTAAACCAGCCGTAGCGTAGATTATCACAAGCTCTTAGAATACATAACTTTTTACAGATAAGCTCCTCACTCATTATTAAAGAATTCCTCAAATTAAAATTTAACTGTATTTTTTCAATATATATGTTATAATCTCATTAAAGAATTTACTTAAAAGAATTGAGGAAAATATATGAATGTACTTGGAATTATAGCTGAATATAATCCATTTCATAATGGGCACTTATACCATTTAAAATCTACACTAGCAAAAACAAACGCAGACTATACCGTCTGTGTTATGTCAGGTAACTTCATCCAACGTGGTGAACCCGCCCTATTCAATAAATTTATTCGTGCAGATATGGCCATAAATTGTGGAATTGATTTAATTGTAGAACTACCGGTCTATTACTCAGTCTCAACAGCCGAAAAATTCGCATATGCCGGAGTAAAGCTTTTAAATGAGTGTGGTGCAAACTATATTTCATTTGGCTGTGAAACAGCAGATATTTCCCCACTATTTTCAATATCCAATCTACTTTTAAATGAAACATACGAATACAAAAACGAGCTAAAAAAGCAATTAAACTCAGGTCTCTCATATCCTGATGCACGTTCTAAAGTAATATCCAAACTACTTAATATTTCATCAAACATAACAAATCAGCCAAACAATATATTGGCAATAGAATATCTAAAAGCACTTTCACAAATTAACCCAACAATAACTCCTATTCCGGTAGAACGTGTAGACTCAAATTATTACGATACGGACTCAAAAACCAACATACTAAGTGCAACAGGAATTCGAGAAAAATTAAAGCACTCGGAAGATATAGATATATTTATGCCTCAAAGCACTCTTTCTCTAATGAAAGACCCTGTATTCTTAAAAGATTTTGAACAACTAATATTATTTTCTTTAAGGAAATTATCACTCAGCGAATTAAAAGCCCTTCCGGACGTTACTGAAGGCTTAGAAAATAGAATTTTATCAGCAATCATCTCTTCTTCTACGTTAGATGAACTAATTGACAAGATAAAAACTAAACGTTACCCGCTAACACGCATAAAACGAATTTTAATATCCGCAATGCTTGGTTTGTCGAAAGAAAAGCTTCAATTATTTGATAAATTCGGAGGGCCACAATACATAAGGATATTAGGCTGCAATGAAAAAGGAAAAGAATTGTTATCATTAATTTCAAAAAAATCTAATTTACCAATAATAGCATCTGTAAATAAATTTCTATCCACCGCAACCGACTTACAAAAAGAGATGCTACATAAAGATATACTCGCAACCAATATTTATACACTAATAACCAAAGATAAAACCATGAATTTAGATTATACAAGGAGGCTTTAAAAATGGCTACTGTAATTGGAATAACAGGAGGAATCGGTTCCGGAAAATCCACCGTTTCCGCATTACTATCTGAAATCTTATCCGCACCAATCTTAGATGCAGATAAAATTTCTAAAAATGCACTAAAAGACAAAGTAATAATAGAAAAAATAAAAAGTTTCTTTGGTGCTTCAATATTTGATTCAAACGATTTCTTAAATAAAGAACAATTGTCAAAATTGGTGTTTAGCAGTGAAAAGAAATTAATCGAGCTAAACAATATAATTCATCCATATGTAATGCAAAAAATATCCGACACAATAAAAGAATTGTCAAATGAAAGTAAGTATATCTTATTAGATGTTCCTTTGCCAAATGCGGAATTCATAAACTTAAGTGATACAATTTTGGTTGTTGTCGCGAACGATGAGACGCGTATAAAAAGAGCCTCAAAGAGATTAAACATATCAGAAGAAGACGTAAAAAAACGTATAGAAAAGCAAATGCCTATCAGTAACTACATAAAATTGGCAGACTACATAATAAAAAATAACGGAACAATCGAAGAATTAAAAAATAATCTATACGAACTTTGCGAAAAATTAACGTAAAAAAAAAGGTGGACTTACGTCCACCCTTTTAGTTATCTCCACTCTCCTTCTTCGCTCTTGTCAAGCTCAATCAGCTCGTCTATTTTATAGAGGATTCCTGCCTCCTCCATTAAATTCTCAAGCTTATTCTGAGAATATCGACAGACCGTCCTCTCCCCATCTTTGGTACAAGTGCACCTTACCGGCTCAAATTGGGGTTTTTCGCCATGAGTTATCGCACGGTATACCTCGTCACATATCGGTTCACTCAGCCCCTCACAAGGGAAAAGTTTGCGAATCTCTCGCATAATAGTCAAGCAAGCAGTAGTCATAAAACTACCTCCGTATTATTTATTTACAACAAAAAAGAAAATTATCATAATCGTGCCATAATCATAGCAATTATTAGCCAAAAGTGAAAATTTTCATTTTTTGTTTGTATTCAGTATCACGATAATTATTGTACACTTTTTTTGACAACTTGTCAATTATTTTCGCCTAAAAAAGCTACTTCACGATAAATGAAGTAGCTTTTTGCAAAAAATCTTATCTTATTTTTTTATCAATAAAATAAGCATCGGTATAAGAATTAAAATTTCCATACTGCTCAATAGCATGTTTTCCTTTGGAAGCACTATATATCTTTTCTTGTAATTCATCTCTAGCTTTTAACATTTTCTCTTTATTCTTTTTCTCTAGCTCACAAATTTCTCTTAAAATCTCCATTATGCGTGAAATAATCTCTTTTAAAACCGTAATGCGTGAACACTGAAACTCTAATTCATCTAAACTCTTAATCTCATACAATGTTTTTAAATCACTCACAACAGCCTCAAATTGAATATCTAGTTGTTTAATAATATCCAAATTTTCTTGTTTTTTGTCAATAAGTAGATTCAACCCTTCTATATCCTCTGACTCAATCACATAGGTCTGCTTATCAGTAAGAGACATTAAATCCTCCAACATCACAAATTTCTGTTCACTAAGACTAACCAATTTACTTACCACTTTATCTAAATCCAACAAATTCAACACCTCATCTTAGATAGTTTGAGTTGTACCTCCGCGTCCGGCTTGTTTAATTCTTGCATCTTTCATTGCTTCCGCCCATGTATCTCTTAAATCCGACACAAACTGTTCAACTTCATCTAAAATTGCAGACTCTTTTTTCACATTAGCTTCAATAAGTCTGTCCAAAAAATATGTATACAATTCATATAAATTTTTAGAAATATCATACTTCATATCTAACGTTGCCCTAAGTTCTCTTATTATAGCTTGAGCCTTACATAAATATAAGTTTGCCTTTTCATAGTCCTTATCTTCAAGCCCAATCTTAGCCAATCGTATCCCTTTTATACATCCATTATATAACATCAAAGTTAATTCTTCAGGCGTTGCTGTCATGATAGAATTTTGCTGATATTGATAAACTGCCTTATTAAGTGCCATAAGTTTCCCTCCATAATTGTAAAATCTAAATTAACCATTTAACAAACTTGTAATCGATGAACTTTGAGAGTTCATATTGCTTATAGCTTCTTCCATTGCCGTAAATTGTTCATAATATCTATCTTCTAAGGTTTCTAGTCGTTCTTTTTGTTTTTCAATCGATTCCTGTAATCTCTCAAGTTGTTTTCCTAATGTACTGCTATCAATGGTAGTAGACGACGAACCCGCCTTATCAACGATGCTATTCATAGTATTAGTACAAATATCATAAATCTTTGTAGCAAATCCACGTTCACTGGTATCATACTTTGTACCATCTTTAACCCCGAATAATGCCAAAGCATCTTTGCTTGAATCTACACTTCCCTCACTACTAACGTTAAAGGTCATATCTATAGTTTTTAATGAGTTAAATAATATCTTATCGCCACTAACGGATACACTCACTCTACTTTCTCCAAATGCATCAGTAAATACATCCTTCATATAATCTTCAAAATCAGTTCTAGACTGTGAATCAGACAAATCATAAGTTCCACCAAGTGTTATAGTCTTAGTTTCCCCACCGTAAGTGACACTAAATGATTTCCCGTCAAGATTTAAGTTTTTATCTGTAAGCTTAGAACCCTGAATTTGTTTCGGTGAACCCGAAAACAATTTTGCGACTCCATCTAAATCAGTCTTTAGAGCTTCTTTCAACTTGTCTTCATCAACAACTAATTTACCATTATTCTCTGTATTAACAGAATCATAAGAAGAGGTTGAAATTCCAATCTGAAACAATGAAGAAATACTAGAACCTGAGACATACGAAGTGACAGCTGAACGCATATTACTTATTGCATCTCTCAAAGTAGAATCTCTTCTTAGTATTCCCTTCTTAGCCATCGTCTCCCATTTTTCTTCCTGCTCGTCTGATAAAGATTCTCTTTCTTCGTCAGTAAGTGGTTCATACCCGGTTGTATCTTCTTTATAATACTTATTTAATGTAACAAGTAAATCGTTGTATGAATCTGTAAAACTTTTTATTTTATCATAAACCTCATCAACATTTTTAGATATAGTAATCGAAACATTATTAGTAGGATCAGCTTCTAAAAATGTCATAGATACACCATTATATGTAAACGTGTTTGAAGCAGATTCAACATCTTGAGCTGTTTCACCATCAGGCGATGTAATCGAAAACACTGCATTATCTCCGGTAGTATATGAACCACCCGCCGCTTGGAATCTATCTAGTCTATTGTTATCGCGATAATTATAATAATCCAATCCAAGCTCGGCCCAGAATGAATTACCTTTAGAATCTCCACCCAATTCTATGTCTCTACCAGCCCCATATGTGTCCCTAGTAATAAGCATACTTTCCTTTATATCACTATATTTAATAGTAATATCTGTATCAGTATCTTTATTTAATTTATTAAATACATCTGCTATCGTTTCGCTCTTTGCAAATGTAAAATTCTTTCCGTTTATGGTAAGCATCATTTCATCACTATCAGTAAATTCGCTAGCACCTAGGAATGATTCTAATGTCACACTAGTGTTGAATGCTGTCGAAGCACCGTCTTCAATATGTAAACTTTCAAGAGCATTAGCCCCGGTCACACCACCTGTCAAAGTTACTGGCATATTGAGCGAAGTAGCACTTGAAAGCACTAATTTATTACGCTTAACGCCTACTTCTATTTGATTTGCACCAAACGCATTTTCAATCTTTGAATTAAGTAACTCTTGAAGTTGACTCGTACTCGTTATTTCTTCATCCTCGTCAAAAGAAATCGTCTTAGTCTCACCGTTATATGTTATATTAAAGTCCTTTCCAGCCAAACTGCCTAAATCACTTGCACTTATAGACTTACTACTCTTCACGCTCTGTGGCATACTCGTCCCAACCAAAGTAGTTTTTGTAGCAAGCGATGAAACGGAAACTTTATAAGTTCCTTCTTGTGCATCACTTGTAGCAGTTGCAGAAACTGCTCCTCTATCTGTTGAGTCGGCCGTATATGACTTATATGTTCCTTCTAATTTCATATCTAAGGCAGACGTTCTGAAAGAAAGAAACTTCGAATTTATTTCAAGTAGTGCCTCTCTTTGCCATTCTACTTTTGTCTCACTTTTTTCAAGATTATCAAGCGGTGTACGATTTGCTTTCACCAATTGCTCTATGATAGACTCATAATCCATCCCACTCGCCAAACCTGTTATTCTATTCGTAGCCATTTCGTATCCGCCCCCTATCCTTTATGATCAAAAAGTATGCCCGTAATCTCATCCATCTTTTCAGAAAATTCAATGGCCTCTTCAGACGGAATTTCTATTATGACTTTCTCACTTTCCCGCTCTACAACCTGAATAGAGACACGATTAAGTCCGCCCTCGTGACTCTCATGTATTTTAAATTCAATTGACTTATCGACATTCTTTAATTCTTTGTTTAGCTTTTCTACTGTTTCTTTGACTTTTTGAGCATCTTTTTCGGATGTTTCTTTACTTCTTACTTCCCTGTCAGTACGCTCTTCCGAGGTTATTTTAGGCATGTCAACTTTTTTGTTTTCAGCCCTTTCTGTAGATACATACCTCGTACTAATATTATTATTCATTTCTACTTTCATAACGCACACCTCCATGTGTGAAATCTTCCTCTACAACTATTATATCGTCAAGAGTTCGCATAAACTTTAGTTTTTTTGTGTAAAAAAATAGAATATTCTGTAAAAAGAAGATGGCTACAAAATTTAGCCACCTTCCAAATTTATTTATTCTTATTGATATGCTTCTTTATTGCCTCAAACGATTCATCACTTATATCGTGTTCCATCTTACAAGCGTCTTCACTCGCTATTTTTTCGTTTACTCCTAATTTAATAAGACATTCAGTAAGTAAAGTATGACGTTCATATATCTTTTGAGCAATTATATGTCCTTTCTCTGTCAATGTTATATATCCATTTTTGTCTACTAAAATATATTTCCCATTTTTCAAAAGCCCAACCGCCCTACTAACGCTTGGCTTTGAAAATCCCATATATTCTGCTATATCAAGAGACCGCACAAGCTCATTTTTTTTAGATAAAATATAAATTGTTTCTAAATACATCTCCCCAGACTCTTGTAACTGCATCGCTTTCACTCCTTTTGGCTTTACCACTATATGATATCATGAAGTAAAAGAAAATTCAAGTTGCCTATAAGTGATTTTGCCAAAATCATTCTTTTGTGTCATAATTTGTAAATGTATTTTTTTATAAAACATATTGACAAAAGCATACAAATATCGTACCATGTAATTGGTTAGCAGATGCTAATCACTTTTTAAACTTTTAAGTTAGCTGCTGCTAACCAATTCGAATAAGTAAAGCGAGGGATTTATTATGATGCCATTGCCTCTTGCAAATATAGGTGAAGAAAATACAATAAAAAAAATTAGCGGTTCCCCTGAAACGCGCAAACATCTCGAAGATTTAGGTTTTGTCGTAGGTACAAGCATAACTATAATAAATACACTTGGTGGGAATGTAATTGTAAATATTAAAGAATCAAGAATTGCCATTAGTGAAGAAATGGCTAAAAAAATCATGATATAGAGGCATAAATTTGCCAATATATAAAGTATTTAAAAGGAGGATATAAATAACATGAAAACTCTTAAGCAAGCTGAAATCGGAAAAACTTACAAAGTAGTAAAACTTCACGGTGAAGGTGCTATAAAACGCCGAATTATGGATATGGGTATAACAAAAGGAATAGAAATCTACATAAGAAAAGTTGCACCACTTGGTGACCCTATCGAAGTAACCGTTCGTGGATATGAACTATCCCTTAGAAAAGCTGATGCGGATATGATTGAAATTGAGTAATAAAGAAAGAGAGGTTTTTTAATATGGATTTAAGAATTGCCCTTGCGGGCAACCCAAACTGTGGTAAAACCACACTGTTTAACGCTTTAACAGGTTCTAACCAATTCGTTGGTAACTGGCCGGGCGTTACAGTAGAAAAAAAAGAAGGCAAATTAAAAAAACATGACGGAGTTATAATAACTGACCTTCCTGGTATTTATTCACTTTCTCCTTATACCCTAGAGGAAGTCGTTGCAAGAAATTATTTAATAAGTGAACGTCCTAATGCTATCTTAAATATCATTGATGGTACTAACCTTGAAAGAAATCTTTATTTAACTACACAACTTGTTGAACTTGGTATTCCGGTAGTAATTGCAATCAATATGATGGACATAGTTCGTAAAAATGGTGATAAAATTAATACAGAAGAGTTATCTCGTCAACTAGGATGCCGTATTATAGAAATTTCTGCATTAAAAGAAACAGGAATTATGGAAGCAGCCGAAGCAGCAATAAATGCTGCAAAGAATGGGAAAACAGTTCCAAAGCATAGTTTCTCTGGATGCGTTGAGCACGCAATTGCGCATATTGAAGAGGCTGCAGTTCACGGTCTACCTGAAGAACAGCAACGTTGGTATGCTATTAAAATATTTGAACGTGATGACAAGGTTTTAGAGAAATTAAATATTGATGAAGCTACCCTATCACACATCGAAGAAGATATAAAAGCCGCAGAAGCAGAGATGGACGATGATGCTGAATCAATTATAACAAATGAGCGCTACATCTATATTGCTTCTATTATTAAAGCTTGCTATAAAAAGAAAAACGTCGGTATGCTGTCAAACTCTGATAAAATTGACCGTGTTGTCACAAATCGTTGGTTAGGTCTACCTATCTTTGTTGTAATTATGTTCTTGGTTTATTACATTTCAATGGTTACTGTAGGTAGTGTTGCAACAGACTGGGCAAATGACGGTGTGTTTGGCGATGGGTGGCATCTATTTGGAATTGGTGCAAGTGCTTACGAAGAAGCAACCGACACTTATTCTTCCGCAATGAATGCTATTGATGCATTTACAGGCATAAGTTCAGAAGCAGAAGATTTTGAAGATGACTATGCAGATGCTACATTAGCAGAATTAAAAGCATTTACACCTAGTTCTGATTCGGCAACTTGCGAAGTTTGTGACGAAGAAACACTAACTGTAAATGAAATGACTGTTTACTATTCTTCTATTCCAAGTGATGCTGATGAAAAAACTACTATTCCTCTGACATATGTAAACGCCGTAAAATATTTTGAAGGAAACGGATTTAATGAACCAAATCAAGAAAATTACGGAGTTTGGGTGCCCGGTATCCCGGCATTACTCGGTAATTGCTTAGAAAAAGCAGAAGTACCGGAATGGCTTAGTGGCCTAATCCTAGATGGTATAGTAGCCGGTGTTGGCGCTGTATTGGGATTCGTTCCACAAATGCTTGTTTTATTCTTATTACTAGCATTCCTTGAGGCTTGTGGATATATGGCTCGTATAGCTTTCGTACTAGACCGTATTTTCCGTAAATTCGGATTATCAGGTAAATCATTCATTCCTATGCTAATAGGTACAGGATGTGGAGTGCCTGGTATAATGGCCTCAAGAACTATCGAAAACGAACGTGACCGTCGTATGACAATTATGACTACAACATTTATTCCTTGTGGAGCTAAAGTTCCATTCATAGGAATGATTGCAGGTGCTATATTTGGTGGTTCGGCTTGGATTGCAACAAGTGCATACTTCGTTGGTATGGCATCTATAATTATCTCTGGTATTATGCTTAAGAAAACAAAAATGTTCGCCGGAGAACCTGCTCCATTTGTTATGGAATTACCAGCATACCATATGCCAACAGTAAAGAATGTTTTACGTTCTATGTGGGAACGTGGTTGGTCATTTATTAAAAAAGCAGGAACAATTATTCTTTTATCAACAATCTTAGTTTGGTTCACTTCATACTTTGGATTTATAGACGGAACATTCCGTATGCTTAGTGAAGACGAACTTAATGTTTCTATTTTAGCAATAATAGGGTCTGGAATTGCATGGATATTTAAGCCACTTGGTTGGGGTACTTGGGAAGCTGCCGTTGCTTCTATCACAGGACTTGTAGCAAAAGAAAACATTGTTGGAACCATTGGTATTTTATATGGTGCTGCTGGAAATGTTTATGCTTCTCTTAGCGAAGCATTCACAAGCATAAGCGGATATTCATTCCTTGCATTTAACCTGCTTTGTGCTCCTTGCTTTGCCGCAATAGGTGCTATAAAACGTGAAATGAACAATCCAAAATGGACTTGGTTCGCAATTGCTTACCAATGTGGATTTGCATATGCTATCTCATTAATGATAAATCAATTTGGGAACTTATTTACAGGCAATGCAAACATAGTTGGATTAATTGCAGCCGTTGTAGTTCTTGTATTTATGATATATATGTTAGTTCGTCCTTACAAAGAGGCAACGAAATTAACTGCTGACGTTAAAGTGAACAACAAATAAACAAATATTAACATTGTTGTGAAAGGAGACTTTAGTATGAATTTTGCTACATTTATTATATGCCTTGTATTGGCGTTAATCGTAACTTCAATAATCGTTTCATTAATAAACAATAAGAAAAAAAGAAAGTCCTCTTGTGGATGTAATTGCGGACATTGTGCTATGTCTGGCTCCTGTCATGAACATATTAAAAGAGACGAACCATAAAAAGTTCGTCTCTTTTAATATTAATTTACTCCATTGTAAATGGTAATAAAGCAATGTGTCTAGCTCTCTTTACAGCTATTGTCAAATCTCTTTGATGTTTAGCGCAAAGACCTGTAACACGTCTAGGAAGAATCTTTCCTTTTTCAGAAACATACTTCTTTAACTTATCAACTTGCTTATAGTCAATAACTAAGTTCTTGTCTGCACAGTATACACAAACTTTTCTCTTAGGCTTTCTGATTCTTACGTTGTCATCATCAGAAGCGTTTCTATTGTTCTTTTTATAATTACCTGACATCTTTATTTCCCTCCCATTCTTTCATCTTAGAAAGGCAAATTAGAATCCTCTTCTATTGCCATAAATCCTTCAGATGACGGAGCCTCATTTGGTTGAACTGATGGATTAAACCCTGTATCAAAAGCATTTGCATTAGGTTCTCTTTTGCTATCTGCAAAATAAGTATCCTCTGCAACAACTTCAGTTACATATACCTTTTTGCCATCCTTATCGTCATAGTTTCTAGTTTGAAGATGTCCGCAAACAGCAACTTGTTGTCCCTTTGTAAAATACTTGCTACAAAACTCACCAGTTTTAGCCCAAGCAACAACATTTATAAAGTCAGCATCAGGTTGTCCTTCTTGCTTAAATCTCCTATTAACCGCTAACGAAAAAGTGCAAACCAATGTATTGTTATTGGTTGTATATCTAACCTCAGGGTCTCTTGTCAGTCTTCCCATTAATATTACCTTGTTCATTCAACCTTCCTCCTCATCAAATATATAACTAGTCTTCTTTTCTAATTGTAATAAACTTAATTACGTCATCCGTAATCTTGTAAATTCTTTCAAGTTCATCAACAAACTCAGCTTTAGCTTCGAAATTTACTAATACGTAGTATCCTTGTGTAAGCTTTTTAATAGGGTAAGCAAGTTTCTTCATTCCCCATTCGTTAGTCTCTACAACTTTACCACCCTCAGACTCGATTAAAGCATTGAACTTTTCAACTAAACCCTTAATCCCTTCCGCGTCAACATTAGGATTAATAATATAAATAGATTCATATTTGTTTAGCATTCATTTCACCCCCTCTTGGACTTTAAGACCCTACCTCGACAGTAGAGTAAGGAAAACTGCTTATCTATAATATCATAGGTTTACAAAAAATGCAAGGTCTTAAAGGTATTTTTTATACGTTATATAACATTATCTGCATTTTATTCCATTATTTTCAATTTGTCAACCTTGACCATTAGGGACGGTTCTTTTTGGTCAAAGAAAAAAACACCCGCGCCCCGCTCACAAAGCATATTACATTAACCTTATCGCCTAGACCTGTCCCTTTTGGTCATTTTTAAATTGTAACATATTTACAATTGTATTTTTTTGTAATAATATACAAATATAAGGAGCGTGATACAATGCCACGAAAAGCAAGGAAGTATGTAAATGCATCATTTTTCCATGTGATGTGCCAAGGAATCAAAAAGGAGAATATATTTTCAAAAGAAAGTCATATAAAAAAATATTTGTATCTAATCAATAAATATAAGAAAGATTTTTTTATTGATATTATTGCATACTGTGTAATGCCAAATCATGTTCACTTACTGCTTCATTCTCACAATGTAGCACAAATATCAAAATTTATGCACAAAATAAACTGTATATATGGAATGCATTATAACTCAAAAAATAAAAGAGTCGGTTATGTCTTTAGAGATAGATTTAGAATGGAAGAAATAAACAATGACAAATATTTGACGACCTGCATTTTCTATATTCATAATAATCCCGTAAAAGCTGGTATTTGTACTTTAGTTCAGCAATATAAATACTCCAGCTATAAAGAGTTTTTTGGCACACCAAAATTAATCAATAAGCAAATTGTAGGAAAAATTATAGGCGACACTCCCTACGAACAACTTGAGAAAGAAACTGCGAAATACAATATCCAACACTTGGACATTGATGTCTCAAATGAAGTGCGTGCACAAGAAATAATACTTAATTTTGCCATTCAAAACAATAAAACCATACCAGAAATTTTAGCCAACTATAAAACTAAACGTGAATTACTTATTGAACTTCATGTAAAAAACAAAGTTTCATACAGATGTATCGAAAAAGTATTGCCTATTAAAAGGCGAATAATTCCTAATTATCTATATGACCAAAAGGGACAGGTCTAAATACATAAATCGCTACAATTCGTTTGTAATACGAAGTGTAGCGATTTTTTTGTTTGACCAAAAAGAACCGTCCCTAATGGTCACCTATTAATCCAGCATAGCTTCCATCTTTTGAAAGTTTTTTATCACATATCGCTATAATCGCATTTTTAACTTTCTCTTCTCCTTCTTCTTTATAAATATAACATTCGTCAGCCTTAAATCCTATCAACACTTCCCTATCACTACTTACGGTAGAAATCGGTACTATTCTAACCTTACTTTTAAGGTCATCCGCTATTTCACTATTCCCCGACTTAATTGCCTCATACATATCTTTTGAAACAATATCTCGTATAGCTTCCTTTTCAACTATAACAACTGGATAATTCGTAAACGGTTCCCTTACACTATGGCCAGAATCGTAAAGGACATCTATTTCAGCGGATTTTCCAAGAAGTTTTATCTTTAATTTATATAAAAACTCCTTTATTTTCTTCCTTGTCTTTGAAAAAGTAACAATGTACTTACCTAGAATAAAAGCAATACAACTGCCAATCGCCACAATTATAACCGGGAATTCTTCAACATATACAATTCCGCCTTCATTAATAGCCACAACATTAAAAAAGTATGCTAATCCAAAGCTTATACCTCCGATAAAAAAGGTAATCGCATAAAAGCATATCAAAAGCTTAAAGAATTTTTTTAGTTCCCTTGGGAAAAAACTAAAATACACAATTACTGCAGAAAGTAAAACTTTTTCCAAAACAAGAGGTTCATTATAAAATAAAAAAACATAACTAAATATAACATATAATGCCCCGATAACTGCACCTATCAAAAGTTTGTACCACTTAAATTCTATACCACATAACTTAGCTGTCATATACAAAATTATATAATTCATAATAAAATTCTCAATAAACATCTGGTCCGCATATATAATCAAAGAGAGTACACCCCCTTAATTAGAGTATACTCTCGTACAAACCTAAAATATGTCACATTTTGCTCTTATACAAATTAAAATTCAATAGGTGGCTCGCTAGCAACACCAAAATAAAATTTAATAGCTTGAACAATTCTAGATGATGCCTTTCCATCTCCATACGGATTTGCGGCCTTGTTCATCTTTTCATATTCTTCTTTATTATCAAGTAACATCTTCGCTAATCTATAAATCTCTTCTGTGTTAGTTCCGGCCATTTTAACAGTACCTGCATTAACAGCCTCAGGACGTTCTGTTTCTTGACGTAAAACCAATACCGGCTTGCCAAGTGCCGGTGCTTCCTCTTGAAGTCCGCCCGAATCAGTCATAACTAAATATGCCCTATCCATTAAATTATGTAATTCTTGAACATCTAATGGTTCTATTAAATGAACATTTTCTACCTCACCTAAAATCCTATTTGCAGGTTCTCTAACCAATGGATTTAAATGAACCGGATAAACAATTTCAACATCCTTATATTCTTCTGCAATTTTCTTTACTGCTCTAAAAATATTTTCCATAGGTTCGCCTAAATTTTCTCTTCTATGTGCAGTAAGAACAATAACCTTCTTAGTAAAATCAATTTCTTTCAATTCAGGAGTTTCAAACTCATAAGAATCTTTTACAGTCGTCTTTAGTGCATCTATTACCGTATTTCCAGTAATATAGATGCCATCTTCAGAAATATTTTCTTTTAACAAGTTATTCTTATTATTTCCCGTAGGACAAAAATGTAAATCAGCCATACTCCCCACTAATTTTCTATTCATTTCTTCAGGAAACGGAGAATACTTATCGTAAGTTCTAAGACCAGCCTCAACATGTCCAATCTTAACTTTTGAATAAAATCCGGCCAAAGCACCGGCAAATGTAGTTGTTGTATCTCCATGAACCAAAATCATATCAGGCTTTGCCTTTTCAATAACTTCAACAATTCCTTGAAGAACAGAAGACGTAATTTGTGGCAATGTTTGTCTGTCCTTCATAACATTTAAATCATAATCAGGCACTATACCAAATATATCTAATACTTGGTCGAGCATTTGCCTGTGTTGTGCAGTAACACAAACAATATCCTCAATATCCTCATCACGTTTTAATTCGTTTACAAGCGGAGCCATCTTTATGGCCTCAGGTCTGGTTCCAAAAATAGTCATAACCTTAATTTTTTTCATTCTTATTTTCTCCCTCTTCCTCATTCATATCTGCCATGTATCTACTACCGGCAATAATAAATATAACAATTGCAATTATAAGCAATGTAAATTTCCAAATTCCTGTCTCTATTAAAACTATTCCTGCAAGTCCCAAAAATGCACTAATTATATATAAAATTATAACAGACTGCCTTTGAGATAATCCGGAATCAACCAATCTATGATGTAAATGTCCTCTGTCCGCTTGCATAGGAGATTTCCCATGCACAACCCTTCTGACAATAGCAAATGCAGTATCAAATATCGGCAATCCCAAAACTATAAGTGGAACAACAATAGCAATAGCCGTATAACTCTTAACTAATCCCATTATAGAAATAGTTCCCAAAGTAAAACCTAAAAACGCCGAACCTGTTTCACCCATAAAAATCTTTGCCGGATTAAAATTAAACGGTAAAAATCCCATAGTAGCGCCGGCCAAAGCCGTAGTCAAAACAATCGTCTGTGGTTGGTTCAAATATATAGCTATAAATAATAGCGATATTGACGAAATAGTCGCAACACCTGCCGCCAATCCATCTAATCCATCTATAAAATTTATTGCGTTGGTAATTCCAACAATCCAAACCATAGTAAGTGGAATCGACCAAATACCAAGTTCAAAAATACCATCCTCAACAAATGGATTAGTTAAAAATTCAACTCTAACTCCAAACCCAACAACAATCCCTGCGGCAACTATCTGAAAAGCAAGTTTCTGCCATGCACTTATCGGTTTTATATCGTCCCATACACCGGCAATCTGAATAACAATTATTCCAAGTATTAAACCTAAAATCTGACTATTAAAAATAGTCGGGTCATTAAATCCAACAATAACCGTATAACAAACAAGTCCCATAATAAAACCAATTAAAATTGCCAAGCCTCCTAACCGTGGAATAGGCTTTTTATGAACACGTCTACTATCATTAGGTACATCTATCGCATTAAGTTTAACTGCAAGAGCCTTCACAAAAGGCGTCATAAAAAATGCAATTATAAAAGCTATCGAAAAAATCATAATTATATCAATATAGTCTTTCATTTCTTTTCTCCTTTGTAAAATTAGAAATCAAGTAATTTATTTCTTTCTTCATATTTTCCACCCAAAAAGTCGGTATTAATCCAAATATCAAAATATTTCTTAGCATCATCAATATTTAAAAATCTTCCTGGGAAACAAATCACATTAGTATCATTATGCTGTCTAGATAATCTTGCAAAATCCTCACAAGTACAATTAACGGCCCTTATTCCCCTAACTTTATTAGCTGCAATACTGACACCAATTCCACTTCCACAAACCAAAACGCCACGTTCAAATTCACCATCAGCAACAGCACGTGCAACCGGCAATGCATAATCTGGGAAACCATCATCTTTATTAAAAGAATGTGCTCCAAAATCTTTAATATCATATCCTAATGAAGATATATACTCTTTTAGCTGTTCCTTAAACTCAAAACCAGCATGGTCAGCCCCAATAGCTATTTTCATTTTTATCATACCTCCAAATCCAATTTATTATATACTTTCCTTCCGGTTTCGTCAAATTTTGTTTAATTCAAACTTATCCGTAACATTAAGCACAAAAAAAATAACCAGAAGTTAATCTCCTGGTTATTTATATCCTTATTCCAAAGCTGCAATTATCGTTTTTTCCACTTTTCTTAATTTGCCCTTCATATCTTCAAATTGTTCTTCATCCATTCCGGCTCTTAAATCCTCTTTAATCATTAAGCACATCTCGTCAACCTCATCTTTAAGAAGATTAAGCTTTTCAAGAATTTCAAGACACATAAATCTGTATTTTCTGTCTGGTGCTTCCTCACCAACTTGAGTTGCGTAATCATTTCTAATCTCGAACACATCTCCACGATTTGGGATAATTGTTCTTATTCCAAAAGTATCAGTTAACACATCGGAAAATACTTTTTGTGACTCTTCTTCACCATGAACAATAAATATAGTAGTAGGTTTTTTCTTAATTTCGCTTACCCAATTAATTAATCCCTTTTGGTCAGCATGCCCGGAAAATCCTTCGATATACTCAATTCTAGCCCTAACAGTAATATCCTCGCCAAAAATCCTAACTTGCTTTTCCCCATCAACCAACCTTCTTCCTAAAGTCCCAACTGCTTGGTAACCAACAAATAGAATTGTGCTCTTTTCATCCCATAAGTGATGTTTTAAGTGATGACGTATTCTACCAGCCTCGCACATACCACTCGCAGAAATAATAATTGAAGGCTCTCTATCTTCATTTATCGCCTTAGACTCTTCAACAGTTCTTGAAAGTCGTAGTGTTGGAAAATCAACAGGATTCTTATTCTCCATAATGTAGTGTCTTGCTTCTTCATCATAACACTCAACATTATCTTTATATATTTCAGTAGCAGAAATCGCAAGAGGACTGTCTATATAAACAGGCGTCCTTAAAATCTTATCGTACTTTTCTTTTAAGATATCTTTATTTTGATTTAGCCCATAAACAATTTCTTGAGTTCTTCCAACCGCAAATGACGGAATAACAACTCTACCACCATTATCTATTGTTTCATCAACAATATCTACGAAAGTTTCAAATCTGTCCTCTCTCGCCTTATGATTTCTATCACCATAGGTAGACTCTAGAACAAGAAAATCAGCCGAATCTATAAATTCAGGGTTACGTAATATTGGAGTATCTTTATTTCCTAAATCCCCCGAAAATACCGCTTTAGTCTCAGTCCCATTCTCCTTAACCCATATTTCTATTATAGAGGAGCCTAGCATATGTCCGGCATCTCTAAATCTAACCTTAACATCATCATTTACTTGAATAACCTCATCATAAGAACATGGTTCAAAGGCCTTTAAGCTTTCTACAGCAATTTCAGCTGTATAAAGTGGTGGAACAGGATGCTTTCCGGCTCTTATACGCTTCCTGTTAATCCATTCAATTTCCATCTCTTGAATATGACCACTATCCGGTAGCATTATCCCACACAAATCACAAGTAGCCTTTGTTGCATAAACTTTTCCCTTAAACCCATCATTTACTAACTTCGGAATTCTTCCGGAATGATCAATATGTGCATGAGTCAAAAACATGAAATCTATAGTATTAGGAGCAAATGTAAAATCATCCACATTTAGCATTACCTCCTTGTTTTGACCTTGGAACATACCACAATCAACCAAAAACTTGTACTTACTTGTAGTTACCAAAAAACACGACCCGGTAACTGTCTTTGCTGCACCTAAAAACGATATTTGCATACAATCTCCCCTTTCGCAAGTTTCTCCAAACACTTTACTATTTACTTTTTATCCAACAACTTTTGTAATTCATCAACGAATGTATTTATATCCTTAAACTGCCTATAAACTGATGCAAACCTTACATAAGCAACATCGTCTAGTTCTTTTAAGGACTCCATAACCAACTCTCCAACCTCTAGCGAAGTTATCTCTTTTTTCATTTTATTATGAATTTGTAATTCAATAGAATTAACAGCTTTCTCCATCTGCTCAACAGTAACAGGTCTTTTTTCACAAGCTCTAATTATACCCTTCATAATTTTTGATCTATCAAAAGCCTGTCTACTCCCATCCTTCTTTATAACAATAAGCGATATATCCTCAACTCTTTCATAAGTTGTAAATTTTCTGCCACAACTTGTACATTCCCGTCTACGCCTGATGCTCATGCCATTATCCGATGGTCTTGAATCTATAACTTTACTCTCAGGCACATAACAAAACGGACATTTCATCTATCTTCCTCCTAACTTATAACATCTGCAATTAATTTCTCGTTTACAACCACTTTATCCTCGTATTCATAAGCACTGTCTAAAAGCTTTATAACATCATCTACATTACCCTCATTATTTATATGTAAAGTAAGTAAAGGTTCGCCCTCCTTTACAAAATCTCCAACCTTTTTATCCAAAACTATTCCTACACCATAATCGATACTATCAGTTTTTTTAGCCCTTCCACCACCTAGCATCATAGACGCAATACCAAGTTTTTCTGCCTCTATCTTAGAAATATACCCTGATTTTTTCGCATTATACTTACGTAAAATTTTTGCACCAGGTAAAAGTGAAACATCTTCAATCGCCTCAACATTACCGCCTTGTGCACCAATAAACTCTTTAAACTTATTAAATGCCTTGCCATTTTCAAGCAGTTCCTTAAGTTTAAGCTTTAATTCTGAAATTTCACCACATTTAGCCAAATATAGCATATTAGCCGCTAACTCAATACAAACTTCCTCTAAATCTTTAGGACCATTACCCTTTAATGTCATAATAGCCTCTTTAACCTCAAGAGCATTACCAATAGCAAATCCCAAAGGCTCATTCATATTAGAAATTACAGCAATAGTCTTTCTGCCAACCATATCTCCTATATCAACCATAGTTCTCGCTAACTTTTTAGCATCATCTATAGTTTTCATAAAAGCTCCATCGCCATACTTAACATCTAAGACAATAGCATCCGCGCCACCCGCAATTTTTTTGCTCATGATACTACTTGCAATAAGTGGAATACAACTAACCGTTGCAGTAACATCTCTAAGTGCATATAACTTCTTATCAGCAGGGGCTAAATCTCCCGTCTGCCCTACGACTGAAATTCTAACATTATTCACATTTTCAATAAACTTCTCGATAGGAAGAGAAATGTTAAAGCCAGGTATCGACTCTAGTTTATCAACAGTTCCTCCGGTATGCCCAAGTCCTCTTCCTGACATTTTTGCAACAGGCACATCAAAACATGCAACTAACGGTCCCACAATTAATGTTGTCTTATCTCCAACACCGCCCGTGCTATGTTTATCCACTTTTATTCCATTTATCTTAGATAAATCAGCAACATCCCCTGAATGTGCCATAGCCAATGTCAAATTAGAAGTTTCCTCTTTAGTCATTCCATTTAAGTAAATCGCCATAAGTAAAGCAGTCGTCTGATAGTCCTCTATCGTTCCATCAGTACATCCCTTTACAAAGAAATCTATTTCTTCCTTAGAAAGTTCGCCTTTATCACGTTTTTTAGCTATAATATCATATATTCTCATTAGTTATCGCTCCTATAATATATTTTTAATCAAATTTATTCTTTCTGCTATAAAATTATTATCGGCATATTTTGCGAAAACCTCAACAACGTCAAATCTAGCTATATAATTACCCATATGCTTATAATCTATGTAATTTCGTGCAGTAAGTTCTAGGTGTTTTTTCTTCCAATAGTTAACCGCATTCTCAGGATGGCCATATTTACCACTCGTTCTCGTCTTAACCTCGATAAATACTAAGCATTCCTTATCCATAGCAATTATGTCTATTTCTCCAAATCTGCAAGAATAATTTGTGGTTAAAATTTTATAGCCATTTTTTATCAAATAGTTTTTTGCAGTCTGTTCACCTAAATTTCCAACAACTTTATTGTATTTTTCCATATTTAAACCCTTACATCAAACTTCTTTTCTCCCTGACCCTTTTCCTTTATATATTTTAACTTTATAAAATCATCCGTTCTCTCTGTAATCTCAAACAAAACAACATCTCCAATACCAGCCGCAATCCTCTCTTCTAGCCTTGCTTCTAATACAATTCCGTCCTCAAGCTCTAACTCAACCTTGCCATCTCTAGAAATATTCTTAATTCTTGAATGAAATTTTTTACCTTTTTTAAATCTGTCGTTTTGTTTATCAGGATTAATAGCATTAATATAATTTAATCTGTTAATCTCATTTATATTCATATGCATCATCCTCTCCATATACTTTAATAATACACTTTTTTTCGCTTATAGTCAAATCTAGGTAGAGGCTGATAAAAGTAAAATTTTAAACAAAAAAGAAGCTACCAAAAGTTTAGTAACTTCTTCTTTTAACTAAAAATATTACTTCCCTGAAATATAAATTATCATAGCATCAAACTTAGTATCAGTCTCGCTATACTCATTACCATCTATATCGACAGTAACATCAACTCCAACTTTTAACTCCTCAAACTTTTTCTCTGCACCGTCAGGCCCATAAATTTTAGTATCCTTCGTTATATATATCTTTACTTCTTTACTGTCTCCACCGTTCATTGTAATGTAATCTTTGCCTATAGATTTAATTAATCCTGACCTCGTAATTACATTAGGAACAGTTCCCTTATTTTCGTCTTCATCGTCTAAGTCTTCAGTCCCTTTTACTTCTGTTTGACCTAATTGCCCGTCCTTTAAAACAGGATTAACAGGCTCATTACTAGCTAAAATTACGTAAACAATAGCCCCCGCCGAAATTAATAAAACAGCTACAAGTGCAATAATAATCTTTTTATTCATCACTATCACTCCTCTTTTACATTCTACCAAATTAAAATAAGTTTTTCAATGCTTTTCCATTTTTTAATCTTTTATAAATCGCAATAATTAACTTATGATTTATTGACCACTTGGGACAGGTCTAAAACAGAAGAGGTATAAAATGAGCCTAACAAGACCGCTGCGTGTCTTAATTTCCTTGACCAAAAAGAACCGTCCCTAATGGTCAATTGCGTAAATTAAAATTGCAATCTGGGCAATAAGTATAATTGGCATACCAAAAACAAATGAATTATGCTTTGTTTTATGATGAAATGTATACATTCCTATAATAGAACCTATGCTTCCGCCAAAAGTGGCTATTAAAAACAATGTTTTTTCCTTAGTCCGCCACATTCCTTCTTTAGCTTTAAACTTATCTATTCCCATAGCCAAGAATCCAATCGCATTAGCGACTAGTAAATAAATAATAATTTCTTTTAAATGGACTGTGATAAAATCTATCATTACTTTACAAATACCTTTCTGAAATTCTTTTTACCGCGTTTTACAACCAAACCTTCGCCTTTTAATTCACCCATTTCAAAAGTTTTCTTGGCATCTACAATTTTTTCGTTATTTACAGTTACTCCACCTTGCTCAACAGCACGTCTGCCCTCGGCTCTTGAAGGAACTAATTCACTTTTTTGAAGAATAGATAAAATGTCTATTTTGCCATCATTGAAATCTGCTTCTGTTAATTCTGTTGTAGGCATATTCTCAGCGCTTCCGGCACTGAATAACGCTCTTGCACTCTCTTGTGCACGCATTGCGTCTTCTTCACTATGGACAAGTTTTGTAAGTTCAAATGCTAAAATTTCTTTTGCACGGTTAAGTTCTGCTCCTTCCCATTTTTCCATCTCACGAATTTCTTCAATAGGTAAAAATGTGAGCATTTTTAAGCATTTAATAACATCAGCGTCATTAACATTTCTCCAATATTGATAAAATTCAAATGGAGAAGTTTTGTTAGGGTCAAGCCATACTGCACCGGATTCTGTTTTTCCCATTTTCTTACCTTCTGAATTTAAAAGCAAATTAATTGTCATGGCATATGCATCTTTACCTAATTTGCGGCGAATAAGTTCTGTGCCACCGAGCATATTGCTCCATTGGTCATCTCCGCCAAATTGCATATTGCAACCATATTGTTGATATAAAACATAAAAATCATAGCTTTGCATTATCATATAGTTAAATTCAAAGAAAGTGAGTCCTCGCTCCATTCTTTGTTTATAACATTCGGCAGCTAACATTCTATTAACACTAAAGTGTGCTCCAACATCTCTTAGCATGTCTACATAATTCAAATCAAGTAGCCAATCGGCATTATTTACAACAAGTGCTTTGCCTGCTGAGAAGTCTATAAACTTACTCATTTGTTTCTTAAAACATTCGCAGTTATGTTGTATATCCTCTTTTGTAAGCATTTTTCTCATATCTGTTTTGCCGGAAGGATCACCAATCATTCCTGTTCCTCCACCAAGTAATGCGATAGGTTTATTTCCTGCCATTTGCAGCCTTTTCATAAGGCATAATGCCATAAAATGTCCAACATGTAAACTGTCTGCGGTAGGGTCAAATCCTATATAAAATGTTGCCTTCCCAGCATTAATAAGTTCTTTGATTTCTTCTTCATCAGTAAGTTGTGCAAGTAATCCTCTTTCCTTTAATTCATCAAAAATTGTCATTTTAATTCCTCCTTTAAATACCAAAAACTCGTCCTTATAAAGGACGAGTTTAATCTCGTGTTACCACCTTAATTCATAAACCATTCACATGATTTACCTCATAAAGTACAGCTTATCGCGATACCTTTGCATTATAACGTATGCCAAACGTCGTAGCCTACTATTTCTTTCGGTACGCAGCTCAAAGATGTATTCGTAATTAACATTCTTGCACCTCTCATCAACCGGTAACTTTCTGTAATAAGTTTAATTACTACTTCTTCTCATCATCGCTCTTAACGTATTCATCATAGCCTATTTTACAACATTTGTCAACAATTATTTTCTCAACAAGTTGAAAATGCTTGTTTTTCGTTGACTTATCCTGTTTTCGAAGGTATAATATGAGTGTTATTCCTATTTTTCTTATTTGCAACTTTATTGTTGCGAAAAAATGACATTAAAATTGTGGAGGTGTCATATATGTGTACGTTTGTTGAAATCACTACTAAAAACATGCAACAATACCTCGATAAAATCTTAGCCTTGCAAGATGTTGTGTGTCAAAATCTAAAAACTCTAGGCAAAGAAGATTGGTTCTTTAGTAGTTCAAAAGAGGAAATCGTAGAACACATAAACTCAGAAGAAAGTATTGTATCCCTAATAGAAACTGACTCTAACATTGCTTCGGTATGTTTCCTTACCTTCAACCATTCTACGTATAACGACTTGACTTTCTATATTAGAAATTCTGCTATCTACCGCGAATCAGTACTTTCAACTTATAACATGATTACCCTAATATCAACGTACATTTCAAATGTCAAAACGTATTGCAGTCTAAAAGAAGATGGTATTTTAAATAGTGACTTACTTAGAAAAGCTTTTGAGAGATCGGATTCCAATGACTTTTTCGAAGACGATCCGTTGCGAAAAGAATTGGCAAATATTCTCGTTAGTCATGACATACTGACAGATTTTGGATATCCTTGGCTTGTTTCAGCTGATTTACCAATGTATTTCTCTGATGACGCAAAAGTCATTTCGGCTGAATATGACAAGTTCATCTCTCTTTTTAATTACAAGTATACCTATTCTATTGATAAACTTCCAGCTTTTGCCGTAAATTTGACTGATAGTTGTGTC
This sequence comes from bacterium, assembly GCA_963635575.1. GTDB lineage: Bacteria > Bacillota > Clostridia > TANB77 > RGIG9151 > RGIG9151. The sequence goes on from CAVHFU010000014.1 coordinate 24,079, forward strand.
GGACGACTTGATACATACTTTGCAAACCCGATGTTTCAAAATCAAGGATTTACAACCACATTGGTTAATCAGACTGTTAATTTAGCATTAAAGCGGAAAAATGATATTAAAACTATCACTTCCACTTGCCATCCTGACAATCATACCTCACAACACATATTAGAGGGTATGGAATTTAAAAAATTCTTCACTGTTGAAAGGCATAAAGACGTCTTAAGAGACGTTATGTTTAAATTAATCTAACCAAAAGCACCCTCACGGGTGCTTTTTTAACCTATTTTAAATACTGCCTGAACCTGATTATTTATAGCTAAAAAGATTTTATTTGCTGTATCTCCTTTTAACGTTATATTTCGTTCATGCATTACTTTTTCGTTCCCAAGTAAAATTTCATCATTATCGATTTTACCTAAAACTCCAAAATCATGAAACTCCTTAATTTTCTTAACATTTGCCACTTCAATTCTATCATCTAATTTTGAAATCGCATTAGAAATAGGATTTTTTACTGTTGAAGCAATCCCTTTAGCATAAGACATTACTTTTACAGTCTTTTCAAGTCCAACAAAATCTACAAACAAAATTCTAACGTCTTCTGTCATACATCCAAAACCTCCATTTTCTCGCCTATCAGTTAATTTAATTCTTACGCATATCCCTAAAAAGGAAATCCCCTTTTGTTATTTTTAAACTTTTTCATCATTTTTTTCATTTCTTCGAATTGCTTCAATAATCTATTAACATCTTGAACTTGCATTCCAGAACCAGCCGCAATTCTCTTTTTGCGACTTGCGTTTACAATTTCAGGCTTTTCTCTTTCTTTTGGAGTCATGGACAAAATAATTGCTTCAACTCTAGCCACTTGCCTATCATCAATTTGAATATCTTTAAGCTGTGCACCCATTCCCGGTATCATGCCAAGCAATTGGCTTATCGGTCCCATTTTCTTAATTTGTTGCATTTGGCTTAAGAAATCCTCTAATGTAAAAGTTGCCTCACGCAATTTCTTTTCCAGTTTTAGTGCTTCCTCTTCTTCAAAGTTTTCTTGTGCTTTTTCAATTAGAGAAAGAACATCTCCCATTCCTAAAATTCTAGATGCCATTCTATCAGGATAAAAAGGTTCTAAATCACTTAATTTTTCTCCAACACTCGCAAATTTTATAGGCTTACCGGTTACCGCTTTAGCAGATAACGCAGCACCACCTCTAGTGTCACCATCTAGTTTACTCATAACAATTCCACTAATTTCAAGTCTTTCGTTAAAAGCTGTCGCAACATTTAATGCGTCTTGACCTGTCATTGCATCAATAACAAGTAAAATCTCGGTTGGATTAATTGCATTTTTTAAATTTGTAACTTCGTTCATAAGCTCCTCATCAACATGCAATCTTCCGGCCGTATCTACAATAACAACATCATTTCCTTTTTGCTTCGCTAATTTTATTCCTTCTGTAGCAATTTTAACAACATCTTTAGTTTCACGCATAGCAAAAACGGATATATCCAGTTGTTTTCCCAATACCTCTAATTGGTCAATTGCGGCAGGTCTATATACATCACACGCAACTAAAAGTGGTTTTTTTCCATTTTTTCTAACAAAATTAGCTATTTTTCCACTTGCGGTAGTTTTACCTGATCCTTGTAATCCGGCCATTAAAATGACTGTTATGCCATTCGGATTAAAATTAAGTTTACTTGGCTCTTTTCCTAGTAACTCGATTAATTCCTCATTAACGATTTTTACAATTTGTTGGCCAGGTGTAAGGCTTTTTAATACATCTTGCCCCATAGCCTTTTCAGAAATTTTTGCAATAAAATCCTTAACGACTTTAAAGTTAACATCTGCCTCAAGTAAAGCAAGTTTTAACTCACGCGAAATTGCCTTAACATCTTCCTCTGTAACTCGTGATTTACCACGTATTTTTTTCATTATTCCTTGTATCTTTTCTGAAAAACCTTCAAATACCATAATTATATATCCTCACAATTCTAAAATATGTAATCTACTTTTCATTTTTAAATTGTTGCTCCATAAGTTTTAATTTTGATTCTGTATCATATAAAACTTTTTCCGAACGCTTTAAACTGTCTGATACGCCTTGTTTGCTTATATTAAGTTCTTCCGCAATTTCAGATAATGACAAATTATCTTCATAATATAAATTCATAATCTCTCTTTGACGTTCAGTTAACATATTACCATAAAAATCGAGTAATAATGCAATTTCCACATTTTTATCCATAAAAGTCCACCTCAAACTCATATATAGATGTAGTTTATACCATAACTTTTAAGTTTGTCAAATAAACGCATTATATCAATTCACTAACGCCGTTTTTTAATTTAGACAATTCACTGTTTGTATATCTTGTATCATTTGTAACTTCCTTATTTACCCAACTCGGCACATTAAAAGAATTAGCATCTTCTACACTATCAAACTCAACCTCAAGACAAGCAAGTCCCTCTAAATTTCCCTTAAAAATATCTAATTCAAATTTCTTATTGTTTTCAAAAGTAATGTATCTATTCTTACTTATCTTATTTACATCTTTTCTACCTATTAACTTAGAATAAGCTTCTTTAGAAATCTTAAATTCTATCTCATTTCTTATTAAACTATTATCTGTATTGGACTTAAAAGTCATATAATACTCAGAATTAGAAATAGCTCTTATTCTAACGGCAGGATTATGTAAAATATATCCCTGCTCAATTTCCCTCTTTTCAAGAGTTAGCAAATCATACGGAATTTTATTAACATCTATCAAAAATTTTCTCTCAATCTCCAAATTCTTCATAAATCATCTCTCCCAATTAAAATTTTAATCCGGTTTTTCTAATTGAAACTCCTAAAATAATACCAATAGCTGCCATATTAGTAAGCATTGCACTTCCTCCATAGCTAACAAACGGTAAAGGAATACCCGTTACAGGGACTAATCCCATGGTCATTCCTACATTTATAAAAATATGGAATGCAAACATAGTAGAAAGTCCAACAACAATAAGCCTTCCTTCCTCGTCTCTAGCATCCTTTGCCACAGAATAACAATTCATTACTAAGGCAAGCAAAAGAATAATTAGCAAAGTCGCCACAATAAACCCCATTTCTTCGGCAATTGCCGCGAAAATAAAGTCAGTAGTTTGTGCAAACAAGTAGCCTAATTGTGTCTGAGTTCCGCTATATAATCCCATTCCTGAAATCTGACCCGCTCCGACTGCAAGTTTTGACTGAAGTACATGATAACCTGCCCCAGTAGGATCCAGAGCAGGGTCTAAAAATACCTTTATACGGTTTTTTTGAACGTTTGAAAGTAGGCAAAAATATACTAACGGTACAGCCACTACAAGCGTCAAAATTCCATATCCGATATACTTATAATCAATTCCCCAAACAAAAACCATAGCTAAAACAGCCGCCACAAAAACCATACCCGTTCCGAAATCCGGCTGCTTTAAAATTAAAAGTATTGGCACACCCAAAATTACTCCTATTCCTATTATTCTAAGTAAATATTCCTTTGTACTGTAACTTCTCTTTTTAAGTGATGTAAGTAACTTAGCAGTAGCCAAAATAAGAACAATCTTAGAAATTTCAGACGGTTGAAACGCTATTCGTCCATTAAAAAATTGGAACCAACTTCGTGCATTACCTTTAGGTTCTGTAAATAATACAAGTACCAACATAATCAAGCATATTCCATAAAGTATGTACCAGTATTTTAAATACAGTTCATAATCTATACTCATAACAGCAATTAAGGCAATCGCCCCTATGACAATAGCTATCGATTGTTTCTTAACATTTGAGAAGTTAGGATCAGAAGAATGAGAAGCACTTGCTAAGCCTACCATTCCTATAATAAGAATAGCTATTATAATTGCAATAATTCTAAATTCTCTGTTTTTTATTATTTTCCAAACTTTCATCATCATCACCTATACCAAAAAAGGGCGATGACTGACATCGTCCTTTTAATTTTACTTTTTTATCGACTTCTTAGTAGTTTTTTTAGGCTTTACATCAGGTGCAACATTATTAGATTTCTCGACTTTCTCTTCAATTTTTTCCTTCTCGATATTGATCTTTTCAGCATCTGACGACTTAACATTTAAAATTGGAATATTTGCAACCAAAGCAGGAACAATTCTGTCACCGGCATCGCTCTTTGTTTTAGTAAGTTGAATATCCAGAGAATCTTCATCTATCTCCATATACTGCTTTATTACTTTTATGATTTCACCTTTAACCATTTCAAGAAATTGTGGTGAAACATTTGCTTTATCATGAATTAACACAAGCTTCAATCTTTCCTTAGCTAAGTTTTTAGAATTTTCTTCCTTTTTGAATAGCTTTAAGATATTGTCAAACACAATTTACCTCTCCCTTCAATATAGTCAACACAGACTATATTATTTTTTTTTCATTAGTAAACTTTTTATCTTGTCCATAAAACCATGTTTTTTCCAGTCTTCGAAAGGAACATCCTCACCCATAATTCTTCTTACGATATTTCTGTATGAACTTCCCGCAAGAGACTTATTATCTGTCACAGCTGGTTCACCCTTATTCGTAGCCACAATGATGCTTTGGTCATCAGGAACAACACCTATTAAATCAATCGCCAATATTTCAAGAACATCCTCTGTGCTCATCATATCGCCACGTTTTACCATATCTTCTCTAACACGGTTTAACAATAATCGAGGTTCTCTTATTTCATTAGCTTCTAATAAACCTATTATCCTATCTGCATCTCTTACTGCTGAAACCTCAGGAGTAGTAACAACTATCGCCCTATCCGCACCGGAAATGGCGTTTTTAAAGCCTTGTTCAATACCAGCAGGACAGTCAACGATTATGTAATCAAAATCCTTCTTCAATTCTTTGCAAAGTTTTTTCATTTGGTCCGGTTTTACAGCATTTTTATCCTTTGTTTGTGCTGCTGGGAGCAAATATAAGCCTTCATAACGTTTATCTTTAATTAATGCTTGTTTAATCTTGCAATTTCCTTCCACAACATCAACCAAATCGTAAACTATTCTATTTTCTAATCCCATTACAACATCAAGATTTCTAAGTCCTATGTCCGTATCAAGTAAAGCAACCTTCTTGCCTTGCAATGCTAGTCCGGTTCCTATATTAGCAGTAGATGTAGTCTTACCGACTCCACCCTTGCCAGATGTAATAACAATTACCTCTCCCATGTGCTAACCTCCTAATTTATTTAAAGCAAAAGTTATATTTTCTTTCAACGTAACTACTATATAATTTTATCTTCAAAATGTCAATTAGATATTCGAATGTTAAAAAAATATTTACATTTACGTAATTAAGTGATATAATCACATCGTATTCAGGATAAACCATTATTCACGCAAAGTGAAGTCGTGTAAACTACTAAATTGTAGTTAAAATAAGAAAGGAGTTCGTATATGAACCATCAGTTTATCCACCAGACCTTAGTAACTCTCACCACTCTTGAAAAAGCCTCATACTCGCGAGAAGAAGTAATGGAAATTATGTTTTTCTCGGCACTACTCGATGAATTTGACAAACTGGTAGAAAAAGAAACGGATATCCTTCGCATTCAAATCGATCCATTCGACGAAATGGGCTATAAGATTTGCAAAAGCAATTCGCCAAAAGCACTTAGTTATGCATTCTTCCCTAAATTCATAGATGATTGGCAAAAAGCATCCACAAATATCGAAAAAATTTTGGAAAAGATTGCTTCAAAAAAAGAAAACGGCTTATATATAGTAGCCGTTACAGATGAATAAACTAAAGCACCACCGTCCGTAATGGATGGTGGTATTTTTTATTTAAGTTTTTTATCTACTCTTTCCCAAGGCAAATCTAAATCATCTCTTCCAAAATGACCATATGCCGATGTTTGCTTATAAATAGGTCTTCTTAAATCTAAATCTCTTATTATTCCGCTTGGGGTCAAATCAAAATTATCTAAAACTATCTTTATAAGCACGCCTTCCGACTTTTTACTTGTCCCAAAAGTATCAATTCTAATAGATACAGGCTTTGCAACCCCAATTGCATAAGCTAATTGAATTTCACATTTTCTCGCCAGTCCTGACGCAACTATATTTTTTGCTATATATCTCGCCATATAAGCAGCAGACCTGTCTACCTTTGTTGGGTCTTTTCCGGAGAAAGCGCCACCTCCATGACGTGCATATCCGCCATAAGTATCTACTATTATTTTTCTTCCTGTTAGTCCGGAATCTCCTTGTGGTCCACCAACTACGAACCTTCCGGTAGGATTAACATATATTTTAGTGTTATCATCCATTAAGTTTTCAGGAATTACAATCTTTATTACGTTATTAATAATATCTTCTCTTAATCTCTCTTGGCTAATATCATCAGAATGTTGTGCAGATACGACCACCGCTTCAATTCTGATTGGTCTGTCTTCTTCATCATATTCAACAGTAACCTGTGTTTTTCCGTCAGGTCTTAAATATGATAAAGTTCCATTTTTTCTAACCTCAGTTAATCTTCTTGCTAACTTATGAGCTAAGGAAACAGGCATAGGCATTAATTCCGGAGTTTCATCACAAGCGAACCCAAACATCATTCCCTGGTCTCCGGCACCTAAACTAGTAAATTCAGATTTTTTCTCTTCTAGCGAGTGATCCACTCCCATAGCTATATCGCTTGATTGCTCATCAATACTTGTAATTACTCCACAAGTATTGCCGTCAAATCCATACTTTGCTCTATCATACCCTATTTCTAGAACAGTGTCTCTAACTATTTTTTGGATATCTACATAGCATTCTTCTGTACTAATTTCTCCCATCACATGAACTAATCCCGTTGTAGCGGTAGTTTCACAAGCTACTCTCGCCATAGGATCTTCAGCCAAAATCGCGTCCAAAATGGCATCAGAAATAGCATCACACATCTTGTCCGGATGTCCCTCTGTAACTGATTCAGATGTAAACAATTTCTTATTCATAGTAACTCCTCCTGTGTCAAAAATTAATCATAACTCCTCCTATTGACTTTATGTAAACTATGTGCTATAATTATGTTATTACTACAATACGGTAGTAATAACTGGTGCAATTACACCTGTTAGGATTTTCCCATTATGGGATGAACAATTTAGAAAGGTATAAAAAACATGGAAAACTCCAACAAAAAAGCACTCAATGAACTCATTACTTCCGCACAAACACAAAGAACCCTTGCTGAAAAAGTTCGCGCATGTAAGGCCGAGGCTATAGTAAAAATCATCATAGACGGCCTAGAAGAATTGTTTTTTAAAGCAGCCTCGAACAGCACTTCCTTTTATCCCTGTGATTTCATCGTAAGAATTGATTTTTCGAAAAATTCCAGTAATGCTACCGTTTACGGCGAAATATCAGGATACGATATGTGTGGCGTGTGTAGCGATAAACATTGGCCTTATTCCAAATTACTTAGCGAATTCAACGAAGAACTCTTCGGCGCCGTAATTGAAATGCTGATCGAACTTGGCTTCCAACCTGATGATAGTTATGCTACTTCGAGCACTCCGGGAGATACATTCTCCTGCAATCTGTTTATTTGAGTGTAAATTTTCTTTAACCTCATGTGTTCTTGCACATGAGGTTATCTCTTTGTATCATTTTATCAGCATTCTTATTTCTTCTATAGTTAAGTGCCTATACTTCCCTTCCTTAACTCCATCTATAACTATTCTTCCTATTGCTTGCCTATGTAGTGTAACAACTTTATGTCCTATTTCTTCGCACATCTTCTTAACCTGTCTGTTTCTTCCTTCATGAATAATTATTTCAACAATAGAATTTTTCTTAGTTTCTTTTACAATTCTTATCTTCGCCGGATATGTCTTTTTTCCATCAATATACACACCTTTTGCAAAAGTTCTCATTTCCTCCGCAGTAGGAACACCTTCCACCTCCGCTATATAGGTTTTGCTAACTTCGTGCTTAGGATGAGTAAGCTTATATGAAAAATCACCATCATTAGTTAGAATAATAGCTCCTGTGGTATCTTTATCCAACCTTCCAACCGGGTAAAGTCTTACTTTTATATCATTTACTAAATGCAATATTGAAGGATTATCAAACTGATCCTTAGCTGCACTTATATATCCGGCAGGTTTATTAAGTAATATATATACTTTTCGCTTTTGGGCTTTAACAATCTCATTATTATACATTACTTTATCTTTGCTAGGGTTTATTTTAGTCCCAAGTTCAGTCACAACTTCGCCGTTAACCTTTACCTTTCCCGCTAAAATAAGTTCCTCAGCCTTTCTTCTAGATGCTATGCCACATTCGGCTAAATATTTTTGTAATCTACATTCCATAAAAGTTCCACTCCATTACTCTTCTTCTTTTTCTTCATGTTTATCTGACGCTTCTCCCGTATCACAAATTTTCACCTTTGTAATTCTCTTCTCTATAACCTCTTCAACCTTAAATAACAATCCATTAAATTCAAACTCGGGTTTACTTCCCTCTTCAGGTACAATTCCAAGGTGACCCATAATAAATCCGCCAAGTGTATCATAATCATCTACCGGAAGTTTTTTGTCAAATTTTCTAGCCACTTCAACTAAACTTACTGTTCCGTCAACCAACTGTGTATTTTCATCAATAGGAGTAAAATCCATTGCCTCTTCGCCATCATATTCATCAAAAATATTACCCACGATTTGTTCCATTAAATCTTCAATAGTTAAAATCCCGGCAGTTCCACCGTATTCATCAACAACAGCAGCCATATACATTTTATTCTTCTTAAGTTCATTAAATATATCATCAATAACCTTAGAATCAGGCACAAAATATATAGGTCTCATAGCATTTTTCATGCTAAATTTATCTTCATCACCGTTTAAATATTTTATTAAGTCTTTTGAATGAAACATTCCCACTATATTATCAATATCGTCTTCATATACAGGATATCTGGTAAACATTTCTTCCTTCATAATAGCCATAACATCTTTTAATGTAGCATTTATCGGAATAGCAACTATATCCTTTCTATGAGTCATAACTTCAGCAGCAGTTATATTATTAAAATCAAAAACATTTTCAATCATTTCTTTTTCATTAACTTCAATAGCACCTTTTTCCTCACCTAAGTCAACCATCATACGAATTTCTTCCTCAGTTACTTCTTCCTCATTCGCATTAGGGTCACCACCTGTAAGACGTATAATACCATTAGTTGAAAGTGTAAGTAATTTTACGAAAGGTCTGGCTATTTTTTCAAAACACGTCAAAAATCCAATTGCCATCATAGATAAAGCTTCACTATGTTGCATCGCAATTCTCTTGGGAACTAATTCACCAAAAACCAAAGTAAAGTATGACAAAATTATTGTAATTATAACCAATATAACAACAGACAAAACATCCGCCGAAACATAATTTAATACACTCTGCGGCATCACTTGCATAATTTTACTAGAAAAACTGTCAGCAGCCACCGCACTGGCAAGTAATCCAGATAATGTTACACCAACTTGAATAGTAGCCAAAAATTTACTCGGCTCTTTAACAAGTCTTTCAATCTGCCTAGCCTTCTTATTACCGTCTTCCGCCATTTTCTTAATCTTCGCATCATTTAATGTAACAATAGCCATTTCAGACGCAGCAAAAAAAGCATTAGTAAAAATCAAGAAAATCAAAAAGAAAATTTGAAGTAACAAATTACCATCGTCCATTTTTTATAAAATTCCTCCTCATAAAGTATATTTATGATTAATGATATATTATTAATTAATTATTGTCAATGTAGAAAGCTATTAATCAAGCGTATGTATGATTAATTTTTGATAAAATCCTATATATTAATTTTTGAAAATGTCCCAAATA
>CAVHFU010000015.1:0-15798 GCA_963635575.1 bacterium
GCTCATAATGAACGTATTTATGCTTAAAACAATAACGGGATAAATTTTCCCGTTATTGTTTGAATTTTTTTAGGACATTTTCAAAAATTATTGACAGGAATTAAATTCGCGTTATTTAAGTAATTTTTTTAAGTATTCACCTGTTGCAGACTCCTTAACTTTCGCTACTTCTTCAGGAGTACCTTTGGCTATAATTTGTCCGCCTCTTACCCCTCCGGCAGGTCCTAAGTCAATGATGTAATCTGATGCCTTAATAACATCTAAATTATGCTCGATGACTACAATAGAGTTTCCCGCATCAGTAAGTCTTTGTAATATGCCAATTAGCTTATCTACATCAGCCATATGAAGTCCTGTTGTCGGTTCATCTAAAATATATAATGTCTTGCCGGTGCTTCTCTTACTTAACTCGGTCGCAAGTTTAATTCTTTGTGCCTCTCCGCCGGATAATGTTGTAGATGGCTGACCTAGTTTTATATATCCAAGTCCGACATCATATAAAGTCTTAACTTTATTATAAATAGAAGGAATATTCTTAAAGAATTCCAAAGCTTCTTCAACAGTCATGTTAAGTACTTCGTGAATATTTTTCCCTTTATACCTTACTTCTAGTGTTTCTCTATTATATCTTTTTCCTTTACATACTTCACAAGGCACATAAACATCAGGTAAAAAGTGCATTTCGATTTTAATAATACCATCACCGCTACAAGATTCACATCTTCCGCCACGAATATTAAAACTAAATCTACCTTGAGTATATCCTCTCATTTTTGCTTCATTAGTTTCGGCAAATAGCTTTCTAATCAAATCAAACATCCCAGTGTATGTTGCCGGATTAGAACGTGGTGTTCTGCCAATCGGAGATTGGTCAATGTTTATTATCTTGTCTAAATTTTCATACCCTTTTATCTCCTTTACTTTACCCGGTGTTAAATTTGCATGATTTAATTTATTAGCCAACGTCTTATATAAAATCTCATTAACAAGCGAACTCTTTCCCGAACCCGATACACCAGTAATACATGTAAACACACCAAGTGGAATATCGACATTAACCTTTTTAAGGTTGTTCTCTTGTGCTTCAATTATCTTTAAGAATTTTCCGTTTCCTTTTCTCCTAACCTTTGGCACTTCTATTTTTAATCTTCCACTTAAATATGCTCCGGTAATCGAACGAGGATTAGCCTTTATTTCCTCAACATTTCCTTGTGCAATAACTTCTCCTCCATGAACACCGGCCCCCGGACCGATATCTATAATCTCATCGGCAGCATACATGGTATCTTCATCGTGTTCAACAACAATTAATGTATTTCCTAAATCTCTTAAATGTTTTAATGTTGCAATAAGTTTCTCATTGTCTTTTTGATGAAGGCCTATACTTGGCTCATCCAAAATGTATAAAACTCCAGTAAGTCCGGAACCGATTTGCGTTGCAAGTCTTATTCTTTGTGCCTCTCCGCCAGACAAAGTTCCGGCAGCTCTGGATAAAGTTAAATAATCCAGTCCAACATCAATTAAAAATTGAATTCTTGCTTTTATTTCTTTTAAAATCTGGTATGCAATCTTTTCTTCCTTCTTTGTCATCTTAAGATTTTCCATAAAATCTTTAATTTGAAGGATAGACATACTGGTTAATTCATAAATATTCTTATTATTTATAGTAACGGACAACGACTCTCTTTTTAGCCTCTTTCCCTCACACTCAGGACAAACACAATCAGTCATTAATGACTCATAATATTCCTTCATTGTTTGAGAAGTAGTCTCCTTATACTTTCTCATAAGTGAATTAATAATTCCCTCAAAACTAGACATAAACGTGCCATGTCCATAATTTCTTTCATATTCAACCTTTATTTTCTCGCCCTTATTTCCGTAAAGTAAAATGTTTCTGATTTTTTCAGGCAATTCGTCAAACGGTGTATCCATACTAAAACCATAGTGTTCAGCCAAAGCCCTTATATACATAGTAGAATAGCCTTCCTCATTTCCGGAATTCCATCCGCCAACTTTTATAACTCCTTCATTTAAGCTCTTATGCGATTCTGTTATTACCTTTGCAGGATCAATTTCCATTAAACTTCCAAGTCCAAGACATTTAGGACAAGCTCCAAAAGGACTGTTAAAAGAAAACTGTCTAGGCTCTATTTCTTCAATACTAATTCCACAATCAGGGCAAGCATAATTTTGTGAAAATAACATTTCTTCAGTTCCATTTACCTCAACAAGTACCAAGTTATTTGCCAAATTACAAGCCGTTTCTACTGATTCGGAAATACGTTTTCCCACGTCTTCCTTCATAATAATTCTATCCACAACAATTTCGATATTGTGTTTCTTTTGCTTGTCTAAAGTTATTTCTTCTTCTAAATCGACAGTTTTTCCATCAACTCTAGCTCTCACATACCCATTTTTTCTTGCATCTTCCAATATTTTAACATGTTCACCCTTTTTACCTCGTATAACAGGCGCCAAAATCTGAATTTTGCTACCTTGTGGAATAGTTAGAATGTTATCTGTAATTTGGTCTACTGATTGCTTTGTAATAGGCTTTCCGCAATTTGGGCAATGCGGATGACCTATACGTGCATATAAAAGTCGTAAATAGTCGTAAATTTCCGTAACTGTTCCAACAGTAGAGCGCGGATTCTTGCTAGTCGTTTTTTGGTCGATAGAAATTGCAGGAGATAATCCTTCTATATATTCAACATCAGGCTTTTCCATAAGACCTAAAAATTGCCTTGCATATGCAGATAATGACTCAACATATCTTCTTTGACCTTCTGCATATATCGTATCAAATGCAAGAGAAGATTTACCCGAGCCGCTAAGTCCGGTAATTACAACAAACTTATCTCTTGGAATTGTTACATCTATATTTTTTAAATTATTTTCTTTAGCACCTTTTATCTTTATATATTCCATAATACTCTTCCTTTCATCTAACTATTTTACCATAAATTCGACAAAAGTTACTATATTTTTTAAAAGAAAAAAGAGGTAGTAATCAAGAATGATTCTTACCTCTTTTGGTTAGTGTTTATGTTATTTAGCGGTATTTCCGGTCGTTATATGAGTATCATTGTTAAATTCATTCATTATTTTTTCTCCTTTGCTCTATTAATCAAAGCCTCAGCGTTAAGCAGTTCTGCAATATTAATGAGGGGCATTTTCTCTATGATTTCTACTCCGCCTCTATTTATGACACTGCATGTGTCTTCATCCTCGCATACCACTGCATAATAGAATGAATTGAAATTTCCTACATCTTTGTACGTCTTTTTGGTTATCATATTGCCCTTTGAATCAATGAAAGTCCACCGCTCAAAGAAAAGCTTTACAGCTGCCAGTCCATTAACAAACCTTTTTACATCGCAATACTTTTCGAAGGCTCTTTTACCTTCTGCGTCGATAAAACCTCTTTTGCCGTTTTTAGAAACGACTGCGTACCCGCTAAAGAAATTATCTATGCTGTCGTATTCAGGCTGACAAACAACTTCGCCGGTTCCTTCTCTCTTTACGCCCCACAGTCCATTTTCCTCAAAAGCCACCAAAGACATTCCGATTTCCTTTTCGTTTGTGATATTGTTGCACATAGCACACTCCATAGTAACAATCAGTTACTATTTCTCCTTCTTATGATTTGTGTAAATTATATCACGGTTTATGGGAAGTGTCAAAAAGTTATGTTACTTTTCTTCTATTATATCCACGAATAAGGATTTCTGTCTGCCGCCTTAAGTTTTTCTGTTGCTTTTAGTGCGTCAATGTCATTTTTTGTGTATTTATTTTTGCCACATATTTTATCACATTAAATTATGCCACCTTTCTGCATAATTTATCATATATGGCAAAGTTTTTTTCAAGATTAATTGTAAAAATAATTTATTTGACTATATACTCCTAGAGGAGTACAATATATTTAGAAATGGAGATGATACTGATATGACAAAAAAATTATACCACGGTTCGTTAAATATTATTGAGAAACCTATATATGGCTATGGAAAAACATATAATGACTATGGACTTGGGTTTTATTGCACAGACAATCTTGAAATGGCTAAAGAATGGGGTGTTGGTAATAACCAAAATGGTTATGCCAATTGTTATGAATTAGATTGTGCCAGTTTGAATGTTTTAGATTTGAATGATTCTTCTTTTTGCATCTTACATTGGCTTTCTATATTACTTGAAAACAGGGAATTCGATATTCCATCAGGTCTAACCTTAGAAACTAAAAAATATCTACTAAATAATTTCTCTGTCGATTACTCAAAATGCGATATAATTATTGGATACCGTGCAGATGACAGTTACTTTTCTTTTGCCCAAGATTTCATTAATGGTACAATTTCATATCAACAACTATGCAAAGCTATGTACCTTGGTAAACTTGGCCAACAATTTGTGTTAAAAAGTAAAGAGTCATTTGACAGATTAAAGTTTTTAGGTTACGAAATTGCCCAAAGTGGTGAATGGTATCAGAAAAAAATATTGCGTGATAGAACTGCTCGTCGTGAATATTTTGATGTTGAAAAAAACAAGTGGCACCCTGATGATTTATATATTACTCAAATTATGAGTGAGGAGATGAAAAGCAATGACAACCGCCTACGATAAAGTTTATTTAGAAAAAGCTCGTACTAATCTAGGACGTATGTTAGATCTTGCAGTATATGATTTAAAATATGACATTTCAGTTTTTTTTGAGTTATTTATATCTTCAGGCATTGCAACTAATTTTGGAAATGGAGATTTTAATATGATTGCCGGCATGTCTGGTGTAGAACTTGCCTACATGGTTCTAGAGAAAGCAAATATTTCGTTTAAAAGAGTTACTCCAAACTATACAGCAAATCGAAGTGCAGAATACTGGACTGGCTGGGCTCTCGCCTATTATCAATGGGAAACTTCACTTAGTTTTGAAGAAATTGTTCATTATATTCCTATAAAAGATATACAGGCTTTATACTCACCTTATCACGAAATGGATATTAGGCATTTTGTTGATAAAATGAATGAACTATATAGACTAGCTAAAACCAAAACTAATCTTAAACTTTTGCGTCAAAAGGCTGGTATTAGCCAACATGAATTATCAAAATTATCTGGTGTTCCTGTTCGCACAATTCAGCAGTACGAACAAAGACAAAAAAATATAAACAAGGCTCAGGCCGACTATCTTATGGCAATGGCTAAAGTACTTTGCTGTGAGATGAAAGATTTGATGGAGTATGTAGAATAAAAAACACCTGCTAAGCAAGTGTTTTTTATTATTACATTTCTATACAATTTTTCCCATAAAATTATTTTTGTATTCATCATTAAATCTAGAGATCACTTACTAATTCATTAAGTTTATCTTTAATTTTGATAAATTCAGCATTTAAATCTAATGTCTTTATACTAATCTTATTCCCATCCATCATAAAATCAGTGTCTATATCCTCATCATCTGTTTTCGCATAAAGTAATATTCCACTTACTTGTCCATTAAGGAGTTAGAATACTGAACATAAACATTTCTCACTGGAATTCCATATGCCGTTTTCCATAATAAAGGCTTCCCAACATATTTTTGTAATCCTATACATTTTTCCTCCTTCCTACATATACCTCTTCAAAATACTCTTTTATTTTTTCATTACTAATCACTTGATTTTTTAAAGTGGTTTTCCATGGTCTTTCATCATGTGTAATACTAATTAACTGTCCACCAGTATATTTAGAATATCCTTCTATTACCTTTGATATTATCATCTTTAGCCCATCAGCAATATTACAACACATACCTTTAGGTGTTTCTATTTCGTTCTTACCATATTCCTTATATTTATGATATACTTCCTCAACAACTGGGCCGTGTACCCATGCAACAATATTATTTTCAAATGCAGGCTTATTAAAAATTGCCAAAGATATTCCATTTATATAATAAAGGTACTTTTGTAACTCTAACGGCGTTATTTTTGAAAACTCAGTCTTCATTTCCTTTTCTTTTTTATCTGCTTTTTTGTTAAACTCTTTAATTGTTGCATTAGCTACTGCTTCAATACTTGCCGTTTCAAATTTTAATTTTTTAATTTCATCAACGTTAATATTTGCAATTTTATGATTTTCAATATTAATTAATTTTGTAATTATATTTAAAGCCTTATTTAAAACTTTTTTATCCAATTTATCTTTATTCTTTAGTATAAGATTTTCCATATTTTGAGGCATTTCAGACAATCTCATTATGGAATCTATAGACTCTGTCTGAATTGTGCCATTCTCAAAACGATGTACTGTTATTTCTCCTACCCCAATAGCTAAAGCGTACTCTTTTTGAGTTAAATCATACTTTTTTCTTATGCTCTTTATTTCTTCAGTTGTTAAAAGACCTTTCTTTTTCTTATACGTATCATAGGCAACAATATCATTTTCTATTGACAATTCTCTATCATAAATTCTCTCGCTATTTTCAGGATTTATATAATACTTTTCAATCACTTCAATTTCTTCACCTTTAATGACATATTTAACTTTTTCACTCTTTAATATTTTATCACTTTCAAATTTTTCCATAATAATCTCCCCGTTCATTTTTCTTCACAATTTATCACTTATTCTTTTCATCTTCATGTATCGATATACACACACATTCACTATTATTTCTTATTTTTAACTTTATATATATACTAACTTCTATCCCATTATATTTTCTCTTAAAAATCCAAACATCTTCTCTAATTACATCTCTATCTGGCACTGGCCCTTCCATTAAATCTTTTGGCTCTAATTCTAAAACCATTTGTTCTTGGTCTTCAGTTGTCAAATTATACTTACGTTTTGTAAACATGTTCTTCCTATTTTCTATAATCTCAAGCTTACCTTCTTTAGTTAACTTGGCAACTTTTTTCAAAAAAGCTGCTACTTTCATATAATCCTCCTTCCTTCCGTACTTCTATTCTCTGTTAAATTATATCATGCCACTAGCAAATTATCAATTGATAATTCATTTTTTAAAAATAAAGGATAGACTATGTGAATATAATAGTCATCCTTATTTACGACCACTTTAACTCTAAATTAAATAATAATTTCATTCGTCTACACTATATTCTACTTTATCCTCAGCAACCATACTCATATATGATGTTTCTTCTCATATACTTTATTAACCGATGTCTTGCCAACAATCGCTAATTTAGTCAACAATTCACTTACTTCTTGTGGTGTGTAGAATTCTCCACCTGATTTTCCGGCATTAGATGCATACATTGACATTAAAAATTCATAAGCATCTCCAAATGCATCTATTGAATTATCCTTGTAATTTTCAAGTGGAATACTTGCAATACCATTTAATATTTTTACTAATTTATCATTTCTTTTTGCAACAGTCGCACCTAATTTATTACTATTAACATCTAAATCAGTAAACAGCCCAGCAAAATCATCTTCACTTTCAGCTCCTTTAGCTGAATTTTCTATATTATTAAAAATTTTCTCCAATGTTTCATTTAAATTCTCATCACTTTTAGCTCTTTTACATACATTGCAAAACAGCTCAGAAGGCAAGATAAAGAAACCCTTTTCCTTAACAAGATTGTCTTTTTCTCCAATTGCCAATTCATCACTTATTTTAGCATAATCGAAATCTGTATCTCCTGCTTTTCTTTCCCCTTCATTTATGTAATTAGTTATGTTCTCAGATATGTATCTGTAAAACATTATACCTAAAATATATTGTTTGAAATCCCAGCCATCTACTGAACCGCGCAAGTCATCTGCAATAGACCATATTGCCTTATGTAATTCTTCTCTTTCGTTATTATTCATAATTATTTTCCCCTCTTTATTTTTCTTTAGTACTTTTATCCCAAAATTTAATCGGCAATTTCCAAAAAAACTTAATATCTACAATAAGCTACAGTTCGCTTTTGTTCATATTTTCAGATAGCATTTTTCACGCATAAAAAATACACCTAACTTAATTAGATGTATTAATATCTTTTAATTTCTGTTTTTGAGTATTCAAGTTTCCTATCCTAATCATCTTCATTTGTTGTATTTATGATTTTAACTTTTCCTGATGTCTCAACTGTCTTTGTTGCAAGATTCTTTATTTCCATATAAGCATTATCTAGTTTTTCTTGCAATACTTGATTTAATTGATTTGATTTTTCCAATTCTTTGGTAATAGCTTCAATTTTGTCATTAAGTCTATCCGCTGTATTTGCATAGTCCTTTTCCGCTAATGCCGTTTTATATTCATATTCCCTATTCAACTCTTTAGTTACTTCCTGCCTTGCACGAGTATACTCTTTTTGTAACAAATCTGAAATACTATTTACCTTTTCTTCAAGCTCCTTTATATAATCTGCCTTATTTGTCGCTTCTTCCAAGAGATTTTTAACCTCTGTCTCCATTTTAGCTAAATTCTCTTCCCTTTCACTTTTTTCGTCTTCCCATTTATCATTTTCTATTGCCCTATCTCTTTTTAATTTATAGGTATACTCTTCATTTTCTCTATCTCGCTCCATTTTTAGTTGCTTTGCCTTATCCGTATATTCTTGTTGTAACTCTTCATTTTTACGTTTAAAGTTTTCCTCTAATTGTTTTAATTCATTAGTTATTTCCTCTGTTTTTACCTTTTTCTCATTTTCAATCTTTGAAATACTCTCTTTTCCAGCATTAATTACTAATACAATATTTTGCAATTCTTTCTCTATGCCGTATAAATTTTTTAATTTTTCTTCTTCCGCATTTATAGCAATTTCCAAATCATTAAATTTATTAGTAAATTCACTCGAAAAAATATTTTGTTCAACATTAGCCTTAGAAGATTTTACCGCCTTTTCTATAGTTTCTTCATTAGATTCTTTAATGGGGTCAAACTTTGTGGACATTACATTTTTTTCTCTTTCTAGTGCCTCGTTTAATGCTTCTAAAATTTCTGCTTTTGTGTTTTTTAGTGTTATTTCTTCATTTTTCATGCTAAAGTCCCTCCTATCATTTCAACTACGTTTTCATATTATCATATACCAAAAGTTATTGCAATATACAGTCTACATTTTACGTAGCAAACTGTTTCAATCCGGTCCTCCCAATTAATTTTATCATAGAACAACTCTGTTAAAGCACACAAAAAGTTAGTTTAGCATAACTTAATTATACCAAAAAATGCGTGAATTTTCTTCACGCATTTTTGTTTGGGACTTTTTTACAGCCCACTCTTTTCTTTACTTATCGAAAGCCGGATTTGTTGCATAGAAGTTCTTTGAATCCAACTTATCAATTACTCTTCTTAAGCTCTCGCCAAATCTCTGATAATGCACAATTTCTCTCTCTCTTAAGAATTTAATTGCGTCTCTTACATCAGGGTCATCAGCAAGTCGCAATATGTTGTCATATGTCACTCTGGTTTTTTGCTCTGCAGCCAAATCTTCATTTAAATCTGCAATTGGGTCACCGGTCGACTGTATTGTTGCCGCTGAGAATGGTACTCCGCTTGCATCTACCGGATAAATTCCAGTTGTATGGTCTACAAAATATGAACTAAATCCACTTTGTTTTATTTGCTCAGGTGTTAAATTTCTTGTTAATTGATGAACTATCGCACTTATCATTTCCATGTGTCCAAGTTCCTCTGTACCTATATCCGTTAATATGCCTTTAACCTCTTTAACCGGCATTGCATACCTTTGAGAAAGATACCTAAGTGAAGCACCTAATTCGCCATCGGGGCCGCCGAGTTGCGTTATAATTATCTTTGCCATAGAAGGATCTGGTCTGGCAATTTTTACAGGGTACTGCAATTTTTTACTATAATCCCACATTAGTTATTTGCCTCCATTTCCCAAGGCCACGGATTATCTATCCACGTCCATCCTTTATTTGTATCTACTCTCTTTGCCATAAGTGCACCAAACTTCTCCTCATATTCACGAACTAAGCTGTCATAAATCTTTTGGTACTTTGCAAAACACTCTAACGCGCCCTTATCGGTCGGATGGGTGTCTAAAAATAAATTTATATCAACAAGTGCAAAATCTGCAGCTTGGATTTTCTTTAACATCATTTGTTTTTCATTTATCATTTCCCATCCCTCCTATCGCCTAAGAATGGTAAATCTAGTTCAGCAAACATAGTTCCTCTATCTAGTCCTACATCTGCTTCATAAATATCCTTCCATTTCTGCATAGGCACATATGCCATTGCTAAAGGAAGATTATCTAATTGCTCATTTCCGTTTATCACAAAAAATCCCCTTCCATTTCATAGTTCTTTATGACTATATTATGTTAATAATCACAGTACATTCTATGAAACAAGAAAGGATTTTGTTAAATTTATAATTCTAAAATTTTTCTTCCGTCAATATTACAAAAAATATAATTTTTTCAATTTTAAATAATTGGTTTACATTTTGCGGTTTTTAATGTATAATACTTGCGTAAGCTAATCAACACAAATCTGTCGAAAATCTGTCGACAGAAGTTAAACTCAAGAAAGGAATTCATTATGAGTTACGAACAGAGCAAAGACCTTATTCTCCAGCTTGAAGAAACGACCAACACACAGGTTTTCTTCCTCGCTAGCAATTACATTAGTGGCGACCTTGAATTAGTTCTTACCCGCTTAATTTCCGAAGTAAAAGGTGATAAGCGTCCTGTTACTTTAGTGCTCCTTACCCCAGGCGGTTATGCTGACATTGGCATTTTCATTATTAAAGCCCTGAAAGCTCATGGTAAAAAAGTAACAGTAGCCTTGTACAGAGAATGTATGAGCACTGGTACAATTATGGCTCTTGCCGCTGACAAAATTCTCATGGGAAAATATGCTCATCTCGGTCCTATTGATACACAATTTAATCCCAGCAAATGCGAACGTGTATCTATGAATGTTATTGGCGATGTTTTAAACGCAGAAAAAAATATTCCTACAAATTTGGCACCTCTAACTGTCGGCGCATATAAGGAAATGGTTACCTATAACGAAAATGTTCTTTATCCAATTGTCTTAAAACATTGCAAAAATAACGAAGCTAGTGCGAAAAATCTTTTTGAATTCCTCACTAATCGTGGCCAGCACTCATATAGGATTTTCTATAATGAAGCTAAAAGCATTGGATTCAATGTAAAAAAGATGCCTCCTGATATAGAAGATGTTATCGAAAAACTCATCTTTTTAGCGGAAGATGAAATGAATATCTTTAAGGGAAACGATGCGCTTTCATATTTCGATACTAATCAAAATAGCCCTACATTTCAAACTCCAGATATTGTCACTGAAATCTTTCAGAATAGTAAAGCCTGTTGGGAATATAAACATGCATTTTTCGTAAAAAACATTGATAAAGAAATAGTTTCTTCTTGCATTCTCAAAGAATGGCAAAAGGCCGATTTCTAAAACTAAAAAGGTGGACAACAAAATGTCCACCTCTTTTTTTATCCAACTAGTCCTTCCGCAACTCCAAGCAGTGCAATTCCAAGTATAACTAAAACTATTACAGAATATTGTTTTTTATTTAGTTTCTCTTTTAAAAACATCCTTGATAATGCAATTGAAATAACACTATATGAAGCTACCATAGGAGCAGTAATAACTGCCATTCCACTCATTGCGTATACATATGTAAATTGACCTATTGTTTCGAAAATAGCTGCCAGTCCTCTACTTCCCTGCTCTTTTAACACAATTTTTTCTTTCTTAATAAATTTCAAAAATACTAAAATTATTATTGCACAAATTAAAAATGTTAATTCATACGAAGTGTTTGCCACATTTTCAAATGTAGCCTCAGTAACGTTTCTTAGTGGTGTAGTTAAAAAATCGTCCAAGTAGTACGCATCAAAGAATGTTCCCATCGCATCAATTATGCAATAAAGTACAGGCATAAAGAAAGCGACTAGTCCTATTTTATATTTCTTGTTGTTAAGCTGTTCATATTCATCTTGTTTGGATTTCTCGAAAACTCCAAGTAAGAATACCCCAACGCATATAAGAATTACAGCAACAGCAGACATTGTGTCTAATGTTTGGTGTAAAAATATCAAACATAATAAACAAGTAAGCGCACCAGATGAATTTTGGATAGGTGATGAAACAGAAAGTTCAAGATATCTAAGCCCAAAGTATCCAATCGTCATAGACAAAATATACATCATTGAAACCGGCAAATAAACTAAAATATTTGTAAAGTCATAATTCATATCTGTGAATATTAGCATAAAAATTGCGTGAATTCCCATAACAAATCCAACCATCATGCTTGTTTTCAAATGACTGTACTTATCTTTCTCGTCTGCGCCTTTTTTATAAAACAAGTCAGCAGTTCCCCAAGCTAAAGTAGTAATTAATGCAAAAATAAACCACATACATCTTCCTCCTAAATATTTTTTTATAATTTTAACATATTTTCTACTAAAAAACAAAGGTATGAATTAAAATCCATACCTCTGCTCCATGTGAACTCTTGAACTATAGCGTTCATTATTCATTTTAGATTATAGCATTTCTTCATTTCCATCAATAGTCCTTACATATCTATGGTTGTTCGTTGCTTCCATAATGTGACCATATGCCCAGTGGCTAGATGTTAAATCTGTAAATTGTAAAATGTAGCTGTTTCCACCGTAATTATAATTTGTGTTGTAATTATATGAATAATTATAACCTCTTGTATATAATTCGCCTCTGAATAAATAGTTATTAATTATAGTAACTGCTTCTGCTCTTGTAATATTCTTTTCTGGTTTAGATGTTCCATCAGCATAACCATCCATAATTCCAAGTCTTAATAGTTGTTCCATAGCACATCTTGCATCGCTATAAGCTACGTCTGAAGAATATACGAATACTGGTTCTAAGTCTTCTACTCCTAAGATCGCTGCTATTGCATATGCTAAGTCAGCTCTTGTTGCATATTGTTCTGCTCCGAAGTAGTTATAACCTAATCCGTTCATGTATCCTCTTTCAACACAAGCTTGAATCTTATCTGCTGCCCAATGTCCTTGTACATCTGTGAATTGGCCTCTATATGTTGAAGAAATTCCTTCGATATTTGCAACCATTGTAGCAAGTTCTGCTCTTGTGATGTTTCCGTTTGGTCTAAATGCACCACTTGGGTAACCTACACAGTATGCTGAGTGAGAACCACTACCAGATGCGTCTTCACAGTAGATTAAGTTTCTTACTGTTGATGTATCTTTTAATGAAGAACCTGCATAAATCTTAGCTGGTACAGTAATTATCTTTTCGTTGTATCTTTCACTTGTATATTGTGCTGTGAACGACACTCTACCATATTCGCCTTTACTTAATGTCCCTAAGTTCCAAACCACCTTGTTTGAAGCCACCTTACCACTATCGCTTGCTTTAATTCCTTCTAAGTATGTAGGTAAATCAACTACGATTTTTGCATTACTTACTTTTGAAGAAGAGCCATTATAGTAATCAACATAGTATAAGATTTCTTCTTCTGGTTCAAACTTAATCTTGTCATCGCCATTTCTTATTTCAACTCTTAAATCTTTAACTCTCTTATTAATATCACCAATAACATCTGGGTTACCAGGATATCCGTTTTCTTCTATTGTATATGTAAATCTTTCATAGCTACATCTGTTACCTTTTTCATCAGTTGCTCTTACATATAAGTAGTGTTTTCCTTCATCTGATGGAACTTTTACTGTAAATTCATCGCTGTATTTCTTTGTAACATCATCGTCATCGTCCCAATAATATTCAACGTAATCTATTCCGTCATCATCTTCAGCAGTGATTGTAATTCTATCGCCATATTCTAATGTACCTTTACTTGGGTCTGCGTCTACTGTTGGAATATCTCCTGAATCGTCGTCGTCTTTTACATAGTATGTGTATATTCCTTCTGTGCTGTTACCTGCAGCATCTGTTACAGTAATGTACATATAATATGTTCCTGCTGTTGAAGAAATTGCTGGTAATTCAATTACTTTATATGTGCCTGAAATTGATTCAGTTGTTGCTGTCTTACCTTTCCAGTTGTATTTTACTGTTGCTAACTCAGAATCATCTCTTAATGTGGCTTTTATTACTTTTCCGCCAACTACTGTTGATTTATCGCCTGGAGTCATAGTTATTGTAGGCATTTCGTCATCAATTACATTATATGTAAAGTCTTTTTCTGTTCTGTTTCCTGCCCTGTCAATTGCAATTACATGTAATACATGTTTTCCTGCTGCTGCCGGTGCCTCAATGCTCATTACATATGTTTTTCCTGCAATAGTTTTAGTTGTTGTCACACCATCGTCCCAACTATATCTTAACGTCATTAAGTCTTTATCGTCATTTGCTGTTATTGTAATGTCTGCTGTAGGTTTAATGTTTCCTGAACTTGGGTTAGCCTTTACTGTTGGTGCTTGATTATCAACATCCTCATTATCTCTTACATAGTAGATAAATGTTTCTGTTGTTTCTGCTCCATTTGCATTCTTTGCTGTAATTACTACTGTGTATTTTTGAACCAAGTTAAAGTTTGTTAAGTTGATTTTCCATTCGTGATTTGCAGCATTTGTTACCTTTTGATAAATTCCGTTACACTCATAAGATGCTTCTACTATCTTGCTTCCGCTATCTTTTATTGTAAATGTTACTGTTGTTAATAAATCGATTATACTTCCACTTGCATAGTTCGCTGTAATGACTGGTTTTGTTGCCGGAGTTTCTACCTTTATTTCTATTGTATATTTAAAGTTTGTTTTATTTCCTGCAGCATCCATTGCTATAACTCTTAAAACATGTGTTTTAGTTGTATCTGGTATACTTAGTTTAAATGTATAACTTTTTCCACTTACATTTGCTAAAGTTTTATAATCTGTTGTACTATCCCAACTATATTTTATACTTTGTAATTCTTTATTATCTTTTACTATTACTGAAACCATCGTATCATTAACTAAAGATGCTTCTACTGCCGGCACTTCAGTATCCGTTTCCTCAGATGCTTTTACATAGTAAATAAATGTTTCTGTTGTTTCTGCTCCATTTGCATTCTTTGCTGTAACTGTTAAAGTGTATGTTTTTTCTAAGTTAAAAGCTTTTACATTTAATTTCACTTCATTAGTTGAAGGAGTTAATGTTTCTTGTGTAATTCCGTTTATATCATATGATACACTTACAATTTTGCTTTCACTATCTTTTATTGTTACGCTTACAGTTGAACCTAATTCAATTGTACTTCTACTTACAGGATTTGCTGCAATTTCAGGAACTGTTGTATCTTCATCAGCTAAAATATAATATGTATATTCGTCACTTGTAAGTAATCCATCACCATTTTGAGCTTTTACGCAAAATTTATATTCTCCTGGTTTTGTTGGTGCTTTAGGCGTCATAGCTTTATATGGATTTCTAAGAGATTCAAGCATATTTGGTATTTTCTTTGTACCATCCGCTAAAGTACGACTCACATCATTGTTAGCCCAATAATATTCTGCACTTTTTATATAGCTTTCATCATCCCTTATTTCAAATGAAAAGCTTGAACCAGCTTCAATTGTACTGCCTGATGCCTTACTCACAGAAATTGAAGGGGCTGTTGTATCTGTTGCTGCAATTGCACTGCCTGTAACAAATACTGTTGCTACTAACATTATTAAAACTACTTTACTAATAAATGTTCTCATTTTTCTACCTCCTAAATAGAATTCACATAATTACTTTATTATTGTAACATACTTTATTGATTTTTGCAACACATTTATGTAAACTTTTTTTGTTCCTTTTGTTTTTTTATTCCCAAATTAATATATAATTATA
>CAVHFU010000015.1:15808-29250 GCA_963635575.1 bacterium
ATAATTATAATTTTCGGATACACATCTATATATTTAGCCATAATCAAAACTTTTCCCCTATTTCATTGTCAATTTTTTTATGATATGATTTTAAAGGTGGTGATTTTATGGAAAAATCAAGTGAATTTGATACACTTCGAGCAATTGGTACAATCGCTGTCGTTGCTATACACAACGTCTATTTTTGGTACATTTAATAATACTTCCATGTCATATTTAATATTTGGCACAATAAATAAAATATGCAATTTTGCAGTACCCTTATTTCTTTTTTTGAGTGTACTACTATTAGTAAGAAAACATATGAATGATGAAAAATTTGAGGTTTTAAAATTTTATAAAAGAAGATTTCTTAAAACTTTACCTTTATATCTATTCTATGTGATTATTTATTATTTTTATTTGAAATTTATTGGAGCTAATTTAATACCTTTTAGTAAGAAACCCTTTGATTTTTTTACAGATTATATCCTGCAAGGTTCAATATTCTACCACTTATACTTTATGCCTATAATATTCCAACTTTACTTACTGTTTCCAATAATTATTAAGATTGCTAAATCACTAAAAAGGATTTCATTACCGCTATTACCAAATTTCTTTTTATCACTATCTACTTTAATACTTATGCAATACTTATTTCAATTAATACATGCACATTATATTTGGCCACATTTCCAACATCCTGCAATAATAATCTTTACATATTTGCTACCTATAGGAATTGGCATATGGTGTGCATTAAACTATGAAAAGTTAAAAAAATCGATTTCTGTTGGTCTAGCTATATCAATAATTGCATTTACAAGCGGATATATTTTTGTACACTACACATTATTTCCTACCCAGCCAATACACAACTTAATTTTCCCTTTATATACGGCAACTGCATCTGTGATTTTACTATATATCTCTATTTTTATATCCCAAAAATCAGGAGATTTCATAAAAGCTTTCTTGCACAAAATAAGTATATATTCTTTTACTATTTATTTGATTCATCCACTAATACTTGAAATCTTCACGAAATTTTTCAAAAGCATATCGCTCACAAAATATGCTTTAATTAATAACTCCATTTATATTTTTACTTCATTTATTTTTGTGTTTGGATTATCTTGCTTGTTTGCATTAATAACAAATTATATTAAACAATTAAAACAAATGAAATAAATGTTAATAAGGAATTTGGGAATCGGAGCAAAAAATTAGAGGCACCAATTTGCCTCTAAATATTTATTTTTCTACTTCCTAAGGTCGCCCTTTAGATAATTAAGTTCTCCATTCTTCACCTCGATAACAGTCTCATTAACCACTTTCTTAGTTTCATACTCGTATTTCTTAAAGGTAACTGTTCCGTCTCCGTTTCCTTTATCTTCCCATTGTTTTTCATATACATATCTTACATCATTTTCTATTTTTTCTTCTGTACCTATCCAATATGGATATCCATTAAATAGCTCTAGCAAAGTGTTTGAAACTTCCACATTCATATTTGCTAAATCCTTAGCAACATTTTGCTGTATCTTCGCATCACTACGTACACCTGCTAAATATTCCTGTGCATATACTTCTTCTTGTACTTGTAAGTTAGTTCTATCTTCATCTGTACAATGCAATGCACGTTCAGCTATATCTTTAGGAAACATTTCTCTAATTGATGATTCATATAAAGAACCGTCTTGTGCCTGTTCATATTCTACTAATGAATACTCACCTTTATCGTTTATACTAAAAGTAAGTTTTGTAGGTATTGCACCTGAGCCTGATACTTTAGTAAATATACCATTTTCAAAGCCATATTCTCCGTATGAAACAAGTGCATAGCACTCTTCTTCTTTACTAGCATTAGTATTCTTTACTTCACTTCCAAGTATAATATGTCCTTCTGCTACACATTCCCCCTTTGAATAAAGAGTAGAGTTAAAATTTAATATTCCCACCTTAACTGCACTTTCCAAGTCTTTGGCTATCGAGGAAACTTTCATTCCTTCCTCAATTACCATATCATTAAGATTGTTATTTATTGTTGTATCATTTTTACTGCACCCCACAAATGCTCCAACTGCAAAAACACTCAAAGCACAAACAGCTAAGACTCCCTTTCCTGTGTACTTCTTATCCACATTTAATATGTTGGAAAATCTCACTTTCATTCCTTTCTTATTCTCGCTAAAATTCGTAGACAAACTTGGTGCTCTTAAATACTTCATTTTAATTCCTCCTCATATTTTTACTTAAACTAACCGACAAGTTAGTTGAATTGCCTTTTTCCATAGATTTTAATATGGTTTTAGAATATGCTTTTCTATATTCCATATCTTCATTTCCTACAACAGCATCATCACAAGAATACTCTAAATCCCTGTTCGCCTGTCTAACCATAAAATAAATGATAGGGTTAAACCAGTGCATACCATTTGCACAAATTAACAGTAATTTATACCATAAATCGTGACGTTTGTAATGAGTTAGCTCATGCTTTAATATAACTTTAATTTCGTCATCCGAATAATCTGTTTTGGGTAAAATCACTATCGGCTTTATAAAGCCAATTAGCATCGGACTTATAATCTTCTCGCAAGTAACAACTTCTGGCATTTTCTTTATTTTAAGCAGTTCTGAGACCTCATTTGCTGCCGAAATATTTACTCTTTCACAGTACTTTCCGACACGCATCTTAAAAATCCAATAATTAATTAAATTATACAATATAAAAATTACAACACCACTTACCCAAATATATTGAAGTAATTCATTCACCGTTATAATCGGTGCATAGTTCGCTGAATCCGTAGATTTATTTCCTAATTCCGCATATTCCTTCTCTTCCATAACCGCTACCGGAAAACTAGTGTTTTCTGTACGAACAACTACCGCAAAATTTTCAGTCGGCTGATTTACAACAACAGGTGCCTTAGGTAATGTAATATTAAAAGGAATCACTAGCCTTAACGCTATAAAAAGCCAAATAAAATATCTCCATTTTGCAGAATACCTTTTATTAATTACAGGCATTAATAGAAAAATGATCATTATTACTACCGACATAGAAATTGTGATTTCAAGTATAGTAAAAAACATTATTCTGCCTCCTCAATGAATTTCTTAAGCTCCTCCAAGTCGTCCTTCGTAACCCCCTCGCCAGAGTATAAGGAAGCAACTAAACTAGTCAAAGAATTATGATGCATCTTTTTTAGAAAGTTCTTACTTTCCAATTCTAAATAATCATCCTTTTTAACCTTCGCAGTATATACATTAATTCTTCCGTCTTTTGTACATTCTACGAAACCTCTTTCACATAACCTACTAAGCAAGTTAAGAAGAGTCGGTTTAGCCCAATCTTTATCTAGCCTATCCATTATATAATCAGATGTTACACTCATATTTGCATCCCATATTACCATCATTATTTCAAGTTCACTATCAGGTATTTTACTTAAAGTTTTCATATTTTCCTCCTTCTCATTTTGCATTTGTCTAACATAATTTAATTTTACAATTGTCTAATTGATTTGTCAATAAAAACTTTATTATCTTCAACTCAAATTGTTGGGTTCATTTTTATTTTGTTAAAACATCATACCTTATTTAATCTATAATATACTTCCTTAATTATATTGGACCATAAGGTAATTCTTATGTGTCATTTTTTTATTCAATTCGTTCAATTAATTTTACTATTTAAACAAAAAGGAGTGTAAATTCATTTTTACACTCCCTTTTTTATTTATATTAATTTGACTCTCTAATTGCCTCTAATGCCTTAATCTTAGTAGCACGTCGTGCAGGATAGTATCCGGAAATAATACCAACCAACATAGCAAATCCTAATGCAACAGCCACAAGCCACAAAGGAATTACCGAAATATCAGTACCACCTGTTCCTATACCAAGTGCAGAACCAATTTGAACGGAATACTTATTCATTAGATGTGAAACTAAATAACTTAGTCCAATACCTAACGCACCTCCAATCAGCCCAATCATACTAGCCTCGAATAAGAATAGTTTCTTAATATCAGAAATTAAACAGCCCAAAACCTTCATAACACCAATTTCCTTAGTTCTCTCATATATAGACATTATCATAGTATTAGCAATACCAATCGCAGATACAAGAAGCGACACAGCACCAATTCCACCTAAAATAAGTTGCATCGTGTTAGAGGTTTCTTGCATAGGCTTTAGCATATCTGCCAAGCTATACGTACCGTATTCCATTGCTTTTATCTGTTCTTGAACATCCTCAACATATTTAATATCATCAACAGATACCCATATCGTGCTATATCCATCATCATCATAAGTTTTTACATTATTCTTCTTAAGCTCTTTTTTCCATTTCTTCATTTGTTCAATATTTACATATAAATAACCATTCTTATCCCCATTACTTTCAACCAATTTACCAACAGGCTTTAGCGTATAGTAAACAGGTATCGTCTCTTCCTCGCTATATCCCATATCAAGAGTGAACTTAACCCTATCATTCATAATATCAACAGGTTGGTCATCATCTCCACCATATCCCCACCTACTGCTACCATTAGGATTATAGAAATATGTACTGTACGGAGTAACCAACACTTGGTCAGTATCTGTTTCCTCCAAATATCTTCCCTCTTCTAACTCAGGGAAATCAAAATATTTAAATGCTACCGGATCTACACCTCTAAAAGATACATATGACTCATACTTCCCAGAAATCAAACGGCCTGACATATCCATAATAGGAGTAACAGCCCTAACATGAGGAATCGCTTGAAGCTGTTTTACCAAGTTATCATCCAACTCTTTCTTTTTAGCCGGTTGATATGAATCGCCAATAGTGTCATTATAGTAATACTTATTAACCGTTATGGTAGTTAAGCTTCCCATCTCCATGAGTTGCTTCTTGTATCCTTCACTCATAGCAATACCCAAAGACACCATTACTACAATAGAAAATACACCAATTACAACTCCGACAACTGTAAGCGACGTTCTAAGTTTTCTTCTAAATAAGTTCTTAAAACCCATCTTTATAAAATCACTACTTCGCATTTTTTCACCGCCTACACTTTACTAAATATCTCTTTTCTTCATTGCTCTCTTTCCTAAAAGAATTCCAACAACAATTCCTAAAACAACACTTCCAGCAATAACCGCAATTAAAACCCAATCTAATCCGGTACCGGTTGTAGCACCTGCCATGTCATTCCCGGCGTATCCCGTTTCACCGTAATACACAATTCCCATATTAAATTTCCTCCTCCATCTTCTTCATCATAACCTTAATTGTTATTAAACGCACAATAATTAGTGTACCCACAAAGCATCCTAGCCCGATTAAAGTAAGTTGCCACCAAGGCATACCTGTCTTTTCAGCTAGTTGTATATCAGGATTAACAACCGGCTGATCATTATTGTAATCAGGAGTAGGCACATCTTCAAAAACAGTTCCTCCAAAATTTCTCTTTGTAGTAATTACATTACCACTAGAATCTTCAAAAGTAAATATTAAAGTACCACTAGCTTCCCCAGGAGTATTAGCAACAACCTCAACCTCTGAATAACTTCCCTTACCAGGTTCAACATTTCCTATATAGGTAGTCTCACTCTTTCCTGAGTAATCGCCTTCAACAGTAACAGAAAGATTAGAAATAGTAGCTTTTCCTTTATTATAGTACTCAAAAGATACATAACCGCTATTTCCTTGATATAACTCATAAGGGCCACTAATATTATCAATTGACAAATTAGACTTTTCAGTTAAAGGCACATTTATAGTCTCACTAGGAGAATAAGAAGTACCCTCAGCATCCTCATATTCAAAATTTACAGTTATCGGATATGCTCCGGATAAAGTATCTTGCTTTGTTCTAAAAGAAATAGTCTTTGAAATCTCACCTTGAGGCTCTAAATTTTGAACATAAAAAGCATTGCTCGAATTATCAATTATAAATGTTCCATCAGTAGAATTAACTACAACCTTCATATTTGTTATCCTCTTAGATAAGTGAGTATTCTTAAATGTAAAGTTTAACGAAAACTTGCTTCCTGCAATAATCTCCTTAGGAGATATAGTATAATCACTTATAATAATCTTAGGAGTTCCCCTACCCGTATCACCCTCTGTTCCTTGAACATTATTAATATAAATAGTTCTTGTATCTGTATAATGAGTATTATCCTGGTCATAGTAATCAAGTTGAATATTTAATTCATTAGTTCCCTTTTTAATATTATCAGAAACCAGTAAGTCAAATTCCGCCCTGTCACTTGTTTTCCCGTTTATAGTTTCAAAATATCTTGTAGTTATTGAATCCTTTACCATAAAACCATCTTTAGAAGTACCATCTAAAGTAAGTTTTACTCTACGAGCAAGTAAATCACCTTCATTATAAATCTCAAAAGCTAATTTATTCTCAGAATTAGCAGTAACAACACCTGGATTATTAGTTACATTTCTAACAACTAATAAAGGCTTTGAAAGTTCATCAACAACTTCAAAATAAATAGTTTGCTTGTTAGAATAACTGCTTCCTGAAGAATTTACATATGTAATGTCAAAAGGAAGTGAATAAATGCCAACATCGGCAGTTTCTTTAACTCTAAGTTTTAATTTAATTTCTTTTTTCATACTTGTGCTAAGCCTTTTAATAGTATATGTATCAACAGCAGTCTCCCAGTAAATTGGTGCATCTTTAGACGCATTTGTTATTGTAACATCCTTTGCATATTGGTCTCCTACATTCTTTACCACGATATCTGCTTCAAAAGAATCTCCGGCCTTAACCTTTTGAATTCTTGTATTATTCTCAAAAATAACTCTAGGGTACTCTACCTCGTAATCAGAATCCGCAAAAGACACCCCTAAATTTAGTAAACAAACAACACTTAATAATAATGCTAAAAACTTTTTCATTGTTCTACTCCCTCCATACTAACATCATCTATTCTCTCTTCAATTTTATTAATCTTGCCGTCATGAATATGTACAACTTTATCAGCAAACTCAGCAAGTCTTACATCGTGCGTAACCATAACAATAGTTTGATTATACTCTCTTGCCATACTCTTTATCAAATGCATAATTTCCATAGTGGTTTTAGAATCCAAGTTTCCCGTCGGCTCATCGGCGAAAACAATCTCCGGCGAACTTACGAAAGCTCTTGCAATTCCGACTCTCTGTTGCTGACCACCACTCATCTGAGAAGGTTTATGCTTAGACCTTCCAGCAAGCCCAACAGCCTTTATAATTTCACGAACCATCTTTTGACGTTTCTTAGGAGGCACTTCCTTAAATATAAGCGGTAACTCAACATTCTCAAAAGCAGTAAGCGAACCAATTAAGTTATAAGCCTGAAAGATAAAGCCAAGATACTTTTGCCTAAATATTGAAAGCTCTCTCTCACTCATCTTATTAATTTTTTTATCTCTTATTATAATGTCTCCGCTAGTAAGCCTCTCAATCCCCGCCATAACATTAAGTAAAGTAGATTTACCAGATCCTGAAGTCCCAAGTAAACAGCAAAACTCGCCCTTATTTATCTCTAAATTAACGCCATCCAATGCCGTTATTCTCTCATTTCCGACCTTGTATATCTTTGTGACATTCTTAATTTCAATAATCGGCTCCATTTTCCCCCTCTTTTCCAACTGTTATATTCTAATTCATACAGTACAACAATTCGACACAAAAGTCAATACTCTTTATAGACGATTATACTTATTAAAAAGTTTCATATGTGCTATTTAAATATTGCTATTTTATTTTACAATTGTCTAATTTGTTTGTCAATAGCACAAAAAAGAAGCTACAAAAAATAATTTTATAGCTTCTTAACTAATACTTGCATCTCATTTAGCAGTACAACATATTATATTCAATACATCCTACTATAAAAGCCAAAACTAAAATAATCACTAACACCCCAAGTTCTATACATAATTCTTTGTTTCGCTTTTTCTTTAGCCTCTTTCTCTCTTCTTCATCTGAAGCAATTTTTATTGTTTTATTATTCATAATAAGCCTTATAATTATAGGAATTAATAACACCCCAGCGATTATTGAGCCTTTTATGACATATGAAAACCCATGTTCATACACACTAACTCTATATCTGTATGGAAGATCCCCCTCCCACCTGTTTAAGCCTTCTAGTAAAGAACCCATCGCATTTCCATTCATCAACAAGCACATAATCGCTACGCTCAAACTAAACTTTCCGCCATTTAATATAAATCTGAGTATCCCTTTTTTATTATCCTCTTTAGTTTGGTATTTAGGTTCTTCGTATTCTTTTACAGCCTTTAGCTCCATACTCATCCCCTCCAAGTTCAATATACTATTATTTTACCATATTTTAACTCATAGTTCAAGTTTTTACTAATATTAGGTCAAAATTTGCAATTTAAAAGGGGACTTTTTTGAAGTCCCCCTTTTCCCCATCTATAAAACTCTTTGTATCTCTAAATCTCTATCCAAAATAAGCATATCTGCTCTCTTACCCACATCTATACTTCCAACCTCGTCATATATGCCAACAGCCTTCGCAGGATTTCTAGTAGCACACACAACAGCCTCACCTAAGCTTGCACCGGCAAACTCCATTAAATTCTTCACGGCCTTATGTAAGTCAAGTGTACTTCCGGCAAGAGTTCCATCTTCTGTTGTTACCTTCTCATCCTTCATATAAACATCAATTCCGCCAATAGCATACTTACCGTTCGGCATTCCCGCAGCTTGCATAGAATCTGTAATTAAAATAAGTCTGTCCGTTCCTTTAACCTTATAAGTAAGTTTAACAACATCCGGATTAACATGGTAACCGTCAGAAATAATCTCGGTATACGCATCAGAAAGTAACGCAATTCCAACACATCCGGGCTTTCTGTGATGAAGAGGGCTCATAGCATTAAACGTATGAATCATTGTATTGGCTCCCCAAGATAAAGCCGCCTTAGCAGTTTCACTATCCGCATTCGAATGGCCAATTCCAATATTTATACCGCGCCTTACAGCCTCTTTTATAAACTCCTCGGCTCCTTCAACCTCAGGTGCAACAGTAATCTTTAACTTAATTCCGCAAGCCGCCGCGCAAATCTCATCAAGCTCCTCAATAGTCGGTTTTCTTATCTGAGAAATCATATGACAACCGGGTTGCTTTTCACTAATAAATGGTCCTTCAATATGTATTCCTTCAATAGTCACATTACTATAAAGCTTTGAAGCAGTAACAATATTTCTAATTGCCTTTAATATATTTTCCTTTGAAGCAGTAACAGTAGTCGCATAAACAGTTTTTGTACCAAGTCGCTCATAATAATCAAGAAGCAATTTAATATCCTCTACCGACGCATCTAAAAAATCAAAACCCATTCCGCCATGAGTATGAATATCTATAAACGCAGGCACAACATAATTCCCGTTAGCATCTATAACCTCACAATTTTCTTCAATATCGTCTGCAATTTTAACAATCTTATTTCCATCAACTAAAATATCCCCCTTATAAAAACGAATTTCCTTCGAATCCAAAATCATTCCATTCTTTATAAGATACATCTTCTCCACCTCACATACGAACTTTATAATTCCTTAATAACTCTACACGGATTTCCAACCGCAACAACATTCGACGGTATGTCCTTAGTAACAACACTACCAGCACCAATAACCGTATTCGAACCAATAGTAACACCGGGGAGCACAACAACATTTCCGCCAATCCAAACATTATCTCCCACAGTTATAGGTTTAGCAAATTCTAAACTCTTATTTCTTTGTTCAACATCTATCGGATGTCCGGCAGTATAAAAACCACAATTCGGGGCAACAAACACATTCTTTCCAAAAGTAACCTTCGCACAATCTAGAATAACACAATTATGGTTCATATAGAAATCCTCGCCAAGTTCAATGTTGTATCCATAATCACAAAAGAAATTAGGCTCTATTGAAAATCTCTCTCCAGTTTTCCCAAGTAACTTTTTAAGAACTTTCTTCTTTTTCTTTTTGTTGTACGGAGAAATATTATTATAAATTCCGCATAACTTTTGAGCATACCTTATTTGTTTCTTTAATTCAGGGTCTCCACCAGCAAAATACAATTCACCGGCAAGCATCTTCTCTTTTTCAGTCATCTTAATTCTCCTTAATTTTCAAGTATACTAACAACCTTACTAGTACCAAGACGCGACGCGCCCTCTTCTATAAACCTTTTGGCCTCATCTATGCTCTTTATTCCACCAGCAGCCTTTATCTTCACATTCTCACCAACATTATTTCTAAATAAAATAACATCATCAATTGTAGCTCCGCCTGTGCTAAAACCGGTAGAAGTCTTTATATAATCAGCCTTTGCGTCAGTAACAATCTTGCACATTTTAACCTTTTCCTCATCAGTCAGCAAGCAAGTTTCAATAATAACTTTTAGTAGTTTACATCCACAAGCCTCTTTAATTTGCTTTATCTCATCTTCAACCTTGTCAAATTCCTTAGCCTTAACCAAGCCAATATTTATAACCATATCAATTTCATCTGCACCGTTATTTACCGCATCTTTAGTCTCAAATACTTTAACAGCAGTAGTATTATATCCGTTAGGGAAACCTATAACCGTACAAATCTTTAATCTATCCCCATATGTATCCTTCGCCTTTTTAACAAAAGACGGAGGAATACATACAGAAGCGACATTGTATTTTACCCCTTCCTCACAAAGTTTTTTAATATCATCCCAAGTAGCAATCTGCTTTAAATTGGTATGGTCAACTTTAGATAAAATATCTGTTATCTCCATAACGTATTCCTCCTATATAAATTACAAATTATTATATAATCCCTTCTCAACCAATCCGCTTATAGCCTTTCTAACAGGCTCAGCATCTTCCTTATAAGTCACTCCGTACCATTTATCGTCAGTAGTTAAAACCTTAACCTTAGCTCCTTCATTCTTAATCATATCATCAACAATAGTAGGAAGTAAAAACTCATCCTTTAGAGGATTAGTCATATTCTTTAAAAAAGTCTCAAAACGTTTCTCTAAGGAATTAAATATATCGGTATTAAATCCCCACATATTCATAGAAACAGTCGCATCAAGTGGCACACCGCTATTCTTATCCAAGTTAAAATTCTCAACAACAGAAGTTAAATATCCATCCTTAGTCTCGCAAACCCCTCTTGTAACAGTGCCATTTTCGCTAAGTGTATTTCCCAGCTTAAATCCCGCCATACACATTTCATTATTCTTAACTAAATAATCATGTATAACTCTATATGCCATTTTTCCATAGTAATCATCCGCATTAACAGCCGCAAACGGAGTAGAAATAGCATCCTTCGCGCATAAAATTGCATGACCCGTTCCCCAAGGCTTTTCTCTCCCTTCAGGAATTGAAAAACCGGCAGGTAATTTGTCCATCTCTTGAAAAACATACTCTACATCAGTCATTTTTTCAATTCTTTTTCCGGCGACCTCTCTAAAATCCTTTTCGATAGCCTTCTTAATTATAAAAACAACCTTTGAAAAACCAGCCTCAACAGCATCATACACCGAGAAATCAACTATAACCTCTCCCTTTGGTCCAAGCGGGGTAATCTGCTTAAGACCACCAAATCTGCTTCCCATACCTGCTGCCATTACTACTAACGTCGTTTTGTTTTCCATACTCATTACATTCTCCTCCTTAATTTTTGCATAAATTTATAATACACAAAACTAAATCTGATTATGTGCTTTCATAACATTCTTCATAAGCATAGCTATCGTCATTGGCCCAACTCCACCCGGAACAGGCGTAATATATGATGCCTTTTTAGAAACATTCTCAAAATCAACATCGCCAATAAGCTTTCCATCAATTCTATTTATTCCAATATCTATAACAACAGCACCGTCTTTTACCATATCCTCTGTAACAAACTTAGGTTTACCAATTGCAGCCACTAATATGTCAGCTGTTTTGCAAATCTCCTTAAGATTAACAGTCTTAGAATGGCAAACAGTAACCGTAGCATTCTCTCTTAGCATAAGTTCAAATAAAGGTTTTCCAACTATATTACTTCTACCGATTATAACACAATGTTTTCCTTTAATAGTAATACCCTCATGACGAATCATCTCCACCACACCAAGAGGTGTACAAGCCACGAAAGCATCCTCTCCAACAGCTAACTTTCCTCTGTTTACTATATTAAAGCCATCAACATCTTTCATCGGAGAAATAGCACAAAAAGCCTTCATTTCATCAATTTGACTTGGAACAGGATGTTGTAAAAGTATCCCGTCCACATCACTATCATTATTTAATTTTTCAATTAAGTCAAGTAGTTCTTTTTCACTGGTATCCTCCGGAAGTCTATAAACAAAGCTGTTAATTCCAAGTTTTTTACACATTTTCTCCTTATTATTAACGTAAACTTTAGATGCCGAATCCTCGCCAACTAATATAACAGCAAGACCCGGTTTTTTATCTAAAAGTTCCACTTCTTCTCTGATATTCTCCTGAATTTCATTTGAAATAGCCTTTCCATCGATTATATTCATATTATCCCGCCTTAAAAATTAATTATTCTTTTTAGACTTGCGATAAAGTACAAACTTACTGCCTATAACTTGAATAACCTCAGCATTTAATCTACCTGCCACCTCATTTGCAAGAGCTTTTCCATCCTCTCCGGCAGTCTCTAAAATAGTAACTTTAATAAGCTCACGAGCCTCTAGGGCATCGTCCAATTGCTTTATTGTATTCTCCGAAATCCCATTCTTTCCAATTTGGAAAATAGGTTGTAAAGTATTCGCCATACTTCTAAAATGTGCTCTTTCCTTACTTGTCATTCTTCTTCACCTTTAACTTTCCATCCTCAAAACATTCATCATATCTAGCCAAAGCCTCTTTTATAATGTTTATTGCATCTTCTCTTCCAAGTACCTCTTTTACAGTAGTATGTTTATGCTCCAAAGTCTTATACACTTCAAAGAAATGTGAAATTTCTTCAAACATATGATTAGGTAAACTGTTTAAATCTCTGTATCCAGACCAAGAAGGATCTTTTTCCGGAATAGCAATAATCTTCTCATCACTCTCATTATTATCTTCCATCTTTATAACTCCGATAGGATAACATCTAACCATCGTTAGCGGATCTAAACTTTCTTGGCATAAAACCAATACATCTAAAGGGTCCTTATCATCAGAATATGTACGTGGAATAAAACCGTAATTTGCAGGATAGTGAGTAGAAGTATATAAAATTCTATCTAGTATAAGTAAGCCTGTTTGTTTATCCAACTCATACTTCTTTTTGCTACCTTTAGGTATTTCAATAATTGCTATAAAACTTTCCGGACTCAATCTCTTTGGATCAAAATCGTGCCATGGATTCATAATATCACTCCTCGTATAATATGTTTATAAGGTCAAAAACAACTATATAAACATACCCTTTC
>CAVHFU010000016.1:0-27326 GCA_963635575.1 bacterium
ATGCAGTAATTTAAACTGTTCGAAAAATTGTGTCTAAAAACTTGACATAAATCCAAAGTAACAGATATACAATTGAGATTGTGAAAAAACTAAATACAGGGACTAGCAATGTTCAAAGCAATAATATTGTTCTTTCACTTCTCGAGCCTATATTCAATACATATTGCTCTTATCTAAGTGAACATGAAGAAATCGACTTCAATGACATGATAAATATAGCAACACAATACGTGGAACAGAAAAAATATATACACGCTTATAAGTATGTCATTGTAGACGAATATCAAGATATATCAAAATCACGTTTTTCTCTATTAAATAGCATGAGGAAATCTCAAGATTATGATCTTTTTTGCGTAGGTGATGATTGGCAAAGCATCTATCGCTTCGCTGGTAGTGATATAGGACTTATTTTAAATTTCGAACAATATTGGGGACCTAGTGAAATAAGTAAAATTGAAACCACTTATCGCTTTAATCAGAATCTTATAGAAATCAGTGGAAATTTTATTATGCGAAATCCGTTTCAAATAAAGAAATCTATAGAAAGTAAAAACATCATCGGAAGATTTTCTTTAGGCGAAATTAATGGATACACTGATAAATATGCTATCCAATTCATGGCTAGAAAGCTTGATGATTTACCAAAAAATAGCAGTGTATTCTTTATTGGAAG
This sequence comes from bacterium, assembly GCA_963635575.1. Lineage (GTDB taxonomy): Bacteria > Bacillota > Clostridia > TANB77 > RGIG9151 > RGIG9151. Next base: position 677 of record CAVHFU010000016.1, read on the forward strand.
ATATACCTTTGATGTTAAGTTATTAAACGACAGTGGCTTGTTTGAATGTCAGTATAATAAAACTAATGGTTTTATTAATATTAAATACAATAAACGTACTGATCTAAAAATGGAATTTATTACGGCACATAAATCAAAAGGGCTACAAGCTGACTATGTTTTCATAATAAACAATAAAAAGTCAAGAATGGGTTTCCCAAGTAAAATACAAGATGCACCTATTTTGGATCTTCTACTTGATAAGTGTGAACAATACCCCTATGCAGAAGAACGCAGACTGTTTTATGTTGCTCTAACAAGAACAATAAAAAAAGTCTTTATCGTTACTGTAAAAAAGCAAGAATCCGATTTCGTATTAGAGCTTAAAGCATGTTACGATGATGAATTAAGGCGCGAACAGTTTGAATGTCCAGTGTGCGGTGGGACATTACAAAAAAAGTCTGGGCAATATGGCGAATTCTTTGGCTGTTCAAATTACAAAACGTTAGGGTGCAAATATATCCGAAAAATATACAATCAAAGATAAAATACTAATAAATAATATTAAGAGCCTATAAAAAATGAGTGGATTTTTATCCACTCATTTTCCAATTATTTAACAATATATGCCTTTGTTCCATCTCCGTTACCAACATTTGCTGCATTTCCTTCATCAGTATCAATATGCATTGCCAAACTAAACTTATCACTCACACGAACAACTACATCTCCGAAAGTTAAGCTTCTGTCATTGCTCTCTAATTTTACATTAACAACATCTTTATCATTAACTCCAAATTCTTTTGCGTCATCAGGTGTCATATGTATATGTCTCTTTGCAATAATTAAACCTTTATCCATGTTATATGTTCCATTTTCAGTTCTAAGCTCTACTCCAGGAGTTCCTTCTATATCTCCGGATTCACGAATAGTACCCATAATCCCAAGTGCAAAGCAATCTGATTTAGCGAATTCTACTTGGCAAGCTGAACGTACAGGTCCTAAAACAGCAACATTTTCAAAAGTTTTCTTAGGTCCTACAACTGTAACTCTTTCCTCACAAGCAAATTGGCCAGGTTGTGATAATTCTTTTTTAGGAGTAAGAGTATGTCCCTTTCCAAATAAAGCCTCTACAGCTTCTTGAGTCAAATGCACATGACGTGCAGAAATTTCTACTTTAATGTCCTTCATTTTTATTCCTCCCATTAATTCAATATTTTAGTTTCTTCAATAACTTTATCAACATCAACTATTGTATCACCACTTTTTCCTAAATACAATAAAAATTCTATGTTTCCCTCCGGCCCTTTTATAGGAGAAAAACTAAGATTTTTCACACAAAATCCTATACTTTCAGAAAAAGCAATTATTTTCTCAATAACCTCTTTATGAACCTTGCTATCTCTCACAACACCTTTCTTACCAACCTGTTCACGTCCTGCCTCAAACTGAGGTTTAATTAAAGCAACAACTTCGCCATCGTCTTTTAATAAGTTAAATGCCACAGGCAAAACCTTAGTAAGAGAAATAAACGACACATCAATAGAAGCAAAATCCAGTTTTTCACCAATTTGCTCATCAGTTACATATCTTATGTTTGTTCTCTCCATGCAAACAACTCGTTCATCTTGACGTAGTTTCCATGCAAATTGTCCATATCCTACATCAACTGAGAACACTTTTTTTGCACCATTTTGAAGCATACAATCAGTAAACCCACCAGTAGATGCTCCTATATCCATACATACCTTATCTTTTAGATTAACGCCAAAAAACTTAACAGCTTTTTCAAGCTTTAATCCCCCACGACTTACATACGGACAAATATTTTCCCTAACTTCTAACTTAGCATCAATACTAACTTCTTCTCCAGCCTTATCTATTTTTTGTTCATTTGCATAAACAACTCCAGCCATAATAGAAGCCTTCGCCTTTTCTCTTGACTCAAAAAAGCCCTTTTCTACTAAAAGTACATCTATTCTTTCCTTATTCACTTATTCCTCCACCAATCTCTTTAATCTTTCATTAATCATTTCCAAAGCAACGATATTGTGACCACCTTCAGGCACAATTATATCAGCATATTTCTTACTAGGCTCAACAAATTGCTCATGCATTGGCTTTACTGTGCCTAAATATTGATTAACAACAGACTCCATGTCTCTACCTCTACTCTTTAGATCACGCGACATCCTTCTGATAAATCTCACATCAGCATCAGTATCTACGAATATTTTCATATCCATCATATTTCTCAATTCTTCATTCTCAAAAATTAATATTCCTTCAACAATAATAACCTTAGCAGGTTCTATATGCACAGTTTCCTTATTTCTTGCATGTTCAACAAAAGAATAAGTTGGCATATCAATAGCCTTACCTTCTTTAAGCATTTTTAAATGCTTAATTAAAAGTTCCGTATCAAAGGCATTAGGATGGTCATAATTTTGCTCCACCCTTTTTTCAAATGGTAGATGAGAACTATCCTTATAGTAATTATCATGACAAATTAAAACTACACTTTCCTTTAATGCCTCTTTAATTTTTCGAGACAATGTTGATTTGCCAGAACCTGTACCGCCAGCAATACCTATAATTTTTATATCGCCCATTACTTCTTCCTCCCAACTTTTTAAAAAAGTGCGACTATTAATACAGAATAAACAATAAAAATTCCTACTTTTGTAGCTTGTCTCTTCATACCTATAAACCACAAAACACCGGCTGTTATACCTGCAAGTGGTAATAGTACAGATAACATATTAGCAATCTGATGTCTTAATAAAACTATTCCTATCCCGATTGAAAGCCATCCCCAAATAGGTAATCCACTAATTTCATATTTAAATATTCGTTTTACAGTAGTAAGTTTATCCATGCCCATTCTCCTCCATAACATATACTATTAATATTCTAACATCTTTCGACAAATTTTACAATTGAGAGTCCAATAATTTAATATTTTGCCTTTCCTTTCGGTAATATCTCTATAAAAAAACCACTTGATAAAATGTTTTGCTTGTGCTATTATATAAACTGTGATTACTCGGAGAGATGGTCGAGCGGTTTAAGGCACACGCTTGGAAAGCGTGCGAGGTGAATAGCCTCCGCAGGTTCAAATCCTGTTCTCTCCGCCAACATAAGGTCTCTTAAAAAGAGACCTTATGTTTTTATTTTCTAGGAAAGTTCAAGCCATGAATTAAAAAGTTAACTTGGTGAAATCCGGTCTAATTAAAATTTAGCTGATGAAATCAGCGTTGAAAATTTTAATTAGTAGCTCGAACGACCGACAGAAAACAAAAGTGTTTGTCTAAATCTTTGATTTAGCAACAAACAGTTTCACAGAGTGCAAAAAATCCATTAGTGTTGCTGACCGAAGGTCAACATAGCGTGGACTTTAGCCCACTTTTTTATACAAAAGGAGAACTATGATGAAAAAAATAATTTTGTGTGCAGTCGGATTAATTATAATACTTATCTCATTTTTAGCGTTTTCTTTATTTACAATAAGCGTAAAAAACATAAAAGAAGACACAGTTGTGACGATAAAAGAAGGAAGTGGCACAAAGCAAATTGCTAATATATTAAAAAGTAAAGGAATTATAAAAAGTAGCGTTGCTTTTACTAATTATATAAAGAAAAAAAATGAAACCAAGAACTTAAAACCCGGGACTTATAAATTCTCTGCCGGAGAAATTACATTTGATGACATTCTTAATAAACTTATAAAAGGGGAACAAGAAGAATCAGTTACAGTTACAATTCCTGAAGGTTATACAGTAGAACAAATCGCAAAACTTTTAGAAGAAAAAGGATTAACAACAAAAGAAAATTTTTTGGAATGTGCAAAAACTTTTGAAATTCCATATGATTATATAGAAAAAATAGATAACGATTATCGTCAGCTTGAAGGTTTTCTCTTCCCTGATACATATAACATTCCTATCTCTTGGAAAGAAAAAGAAATAATAACATTACTATTAAAGCAATTTGATAAAAATTGGTCAGAAAAGTTTAGGAACAGAGCAAAAGAATTAGGCTTTTCCACAAGGGAAATTATAACTATTGCCTCCCTAATAGAAAGAGAAGCCAAAGTTGAAAAAGAACGCCCAACAATTTCAAGCGTAATCCACAACAGACTAAAAAAAGGTATGTTACTTCAAATAGATGCCACTGTTCAATACTTACTTCCAGAACAGAAATCTCGTCTTTTATATAAAGACTTAGAAGTTGACTCACCGTATAATACCTATAAATATGCCGGTCTCCCTCCAACACCAATTGCAGCTCCCGGATTATCCTGTATAAAAGCAGCTCTGTACCCGGAAGAAACTGACTACTATTATTATAGAACAAAAGCATCAAATAACGGCGAGCATAATTTTAGTAAAACTTTTGAAGAACATAAAAATAATGCAAATAAGTAGAAAAAAACTCGGCATATGCCGAGTTTTTTAATCTAAATAATCTTTTAATTTTTTACTTCTACTTGGATGACGAAGTTTTCTAAGTGCCTTAGCTTCAATCTGACGAATTCTTTCTCTCGTTACATTAAATACTTTTCCAACTTCCTCTAAGGTTCTTGCTCTTCCATCATCTAATCCAAATCTCAACTTTAATACCTTTTCTTCTCTAGGGGTCAAAGTACTTAAAACATCTACTAATTGTTCTTTAAGTAATGTAAATGCAGCAGACTCTGCAGGAGCCGGAGCGTCATCATCAGGAATAAAGTCGCCCAAATGGCTATCTTCCTCTTCACCAATTGGAGTATCAATAGAAATAGGTTCTTGAGCAATCTTCTCAATTTCAGCAATTCTTTCAACAGGTAATTCCATCTCACGAGCAAGTTCTTCAGGAGTAGCCTCTCTACCTAATTGTTGTAATAACTGCCTTTTTACACGAATTAACTTGTTAATAGTTTCAACCATATGAACAGGAACACGAATAGTTCTTGCTTGGTCAGCTATGGCTCTTGTAATAGCCTGTCTAATCCACCAAGTAGCATAAGTACTGAACTTATAACCCTTAGTATAATCAAATTTTTCTACTGCTTTAATAAGTCCCATATTTCCTTCCTGAATTAAATCTAAGAAGTGCATTCCACGACCAACATATTTTTTTGCAATACTTACTACAAGTCTTAAATTAGCCTCTGCAAGTCTTTTCCTTGCGGCTTCATCACCATGAGCCATCTTCTCAGCTAGTTCAATTTCTTCATCCATAGACAACAATTGAACCTTACCAATCTCTTTTAGATACATTCTAACAGGGTCATCCACACTTGTTCCGTCAGGAAGAACGATATCACTTTCCTCATCTTCAAGCATATCTTCACTAAAATCTTCATCGAAATCGTCTAAAATTTCAATTCCGTTACTTTCAAAAGTCTCATAAATCTTATCTATTTGTTCTGCATCTAAATCAACATCCTCAAGCTCATTCATTATTTGCTCATATGTTAAGCTTCCCTTACTCTTTCCCATTTCTATAAGCTTTTGAATACTATCTTTCTTGTTATTTTCCTTGTCTTCCAAAATTATTTCCTCCTCTCGGCTAAACTCGAATGCAATTTACAAATTACTTCATTTAGCCTTCTTTCTAGTTCCTCAATTTCTACATCTGTTGCACCATTTTTAATTTGTTCTAATACTTTAGTTTTTTCTTTTTCCAAATCAAATTTAGTAATAATATCCAACGCATCACATAACGCTTTTTCATTATTATTACCAAAATTAAAATCTTCTTGCATAATACCTGTAATTACGTTTATTTCACTCTCATCTGAAAATAAATCAATAATATTTTGTACTTTTTCACCTTCAAAATATCTAAATAGTTTTTCGGCTAATTTCTTATATAAATTAACCTTAAAATCTTCAAAGCCAATATATTTTTTTATTTCTCTATATATTCGTTGCTCATTTTGGCAAAGCAAATAAATTAAAAGTTTCTCGGCATTATACACATTCATAGGAACATCTTCTGCATTTTGCTTACTAACACTACTTTCAATAACTTTATGTGTAATTTTTGCCACTTTATTTGAGCTACCAAATATTTTTTTATTTATTTCTGCATATATTGCTTCAACACCTATACCAAGTTCACTTGATACCTTGTTAATATATAGCTCACGTTCCATAGAATTATCTATTTTGGCAAGTACGGTTGCGACATTATTTAAATATGCTATTTTGCCATCAACAGAATTTATATCCGAATTTTTCTTAATTATATCAAGCTTAAACTCAACCAATGTTATTGCATTATCCATAAGCTTCATTAGCTTTTCGGAACCATACTTATTAACAAACTCGTCAGGATCCTTCGCTCCTGTAATTTTCATTACTTTAACATTACATCCTATTGCGGCAAGTATATCAAGTCCACGCAAAATGGCAGCTTGTCCCGCGCCATCAGCATCATACCCCAAAATTATCTCGGGAGCATACTTTCGCATTAACCTACCCTGTTGTTCAGTAAGAGCAGTCCCAAGCGATGCAATAGCATTTGGTATACCGGCTTTATGTAGAGAAATAACATCCATATAGCCTTCTACCATTAAAAGTTTTGTTACTTTAGCACGCCTAGCAAAATTCAGTGCATATATGTTCCTACTTTTGCTATATATCGGGGTTTCCGGAGAGTTCATATATTTAGGTAATGAATTATCTAAAACCCTTCCACCAAATGCAATGACTCGCTCCTTTATATCAAAAATCGGAAACATTAGCCTTTGCCTAAATCTATCAACATATCCGTTTTCGTTTTTTATAACAACTCCTGCACTAACCATTTCATCAGGTGTAAAACCTAAAGAAGAAAGATGCTCAAACAAATCATTTTTGCTACCAAAAGCGAAACCTAACCCAAACTTCTTAACCGTTTCATTATCAAGCTTACGTTTATTTGCATACTCTTGTGCTATTTTTGCTTCCGGCGAATATAAATTATCTCTAAAATACTTTGCGCTTGCTAAATTAACTTCAAACAATCGTTCCTTAAACTTAACTCGTGCCAAATCGATATTATTATTGTCCTGTGGCAAATCTATCTTAGCTCTTTCAGCCAAAATTTCTACCGCTTCTTGAAAAGAAACATTCTCTGCATTCATAATAAACCTTATTACATCTCCACCTACGCCACACCCAAAGCAATGGAAAATCTGCCGTTCTGATGAAACAGAAAAAGATGGCGTTTTCTCTTTATGAAATGGGCAAAGGCCTTTATATGACGGCCCTGCACGTTTTAATGTAACATATTCACCTACGACATCAACAATGTCATTTGAGTTTTTTATCTCTTCAATAAAGCTCTCATCAAAAAATGCCACTAACTTTCTTCCTCTCTAAAAATGCAAGTATATTTTGCTAAATTGCAAAATTATCCCTTCTTATGTTATTATTCTACATAATGCAAGGATTTCCTTTTACGTAAACAAAAAAAGTTAAAAATGCTCTTGGATTTGTAAATATTTTCAATTTATACTAATATATCCTTGTATATCCATAATAAATATGATATATTTATTACGTAAAAGCTTTGATGAAACGGAGGTCAACATTATGAATATTCGAGAAGAACAGGAAGAATTTGAAAGGAAATGGCTTTCACCATTTGCCACAAAAAGCTACGAATCAAAAGGAAGAGCTATCGAAGAAGAAAAATGTTTTATGCGAACAGATTTCCAACGCGATAAAGATAGAATTATTTATAGTAAGGCCTTTAGACGATTAAAGCACAAAACTCAGGTTTTTATTTCTCCGGAAGGTGACCATTACAGAACCAGACTTACTCATACTCTCGAAGTTTCGCAAATAGCCCGTTCTATCGCTAGAGCACTAAAACTAAATGAGGATCTAACGGAAGCAATTTCATTAGGACACGATTTAGGTCATACCCCTTTCGGGCATATTGGTGAAAGAATTCTTGACGAATTATATCCACAAGGTTTTAAACATAACGAACAAAGTTTAAGAGTTGTAGATGTTCTTGAAAATTTAAATCTTACTTGGGAAACGAGAGACGGAATAGTAAATCATAGTGGTACAAATATGGCAAGTACATTAGAAGGTCAAATCGTAAAGTTTGCAGACAGAATAGCATATGTAAATCATGATATAGATGATGCTAAAAGAGCAGGTTTAATATCTGATAGTGAACTGCCTGAAAGCTGTGTAAATGTACTTGGTACTACATCTCAGAGTAGAATAAATACAATGGTAAGCGATATAATATACTCTTCAAAGGATAAAAACATAATCTCTATGTCTGAATCAGTATATAAAGCAATGTGGGATTTAAGGCAATTTATGTTTGATCACGTATACCTCGCATCTCGTGCAAAAAATGAAGAAATAAAAGCCGGTTCAATAATAAAATGGCTATACTATTACTTTTTAGAAAATACTTTAGAATTACCTGATGAATTCAAATGTATGTTACTTAAATCAGGAAACGAAAGAGTTATTTGTGATTATATTGCCGGAATGACAGATAGATATGCAACCAATAAGTTTAAAGAATTATTCTTACCTAAAACATTAAGTTAAAAAAGGTGGACTAAAGTCCACACCATGTTGACCTTCGGTCAACAACATTAATGAACTTTTTTGTTTTCTGTCGGTCGTTCGAGCTACTAATTAAAATTTTTAACGCTGATTTCATCAGCTAAATTTTAATTAGACTGAATTTTCGTTAAGTTAATTTTTCAACTCATAGCTCGAACTTTCCTAGAAAATAATAAAATTGCTGTTAAAAAACTTCAAACAAGTTTCTTAACAGCAATTTTATTTTACTTATCTAACTTTAATTCGCCAACCTTCTCAAAATCATTTGTCATATCGTATGCAGAATATCCGCTGTTTGCAATTGTATATAAATTATTACCTATATAAATTAGTCTGTCTATTGACTTATCTCCATAATAGTACTCGCCTAAGCGTTTCCAATCATTTTCATCTAAATTAGTTAACTTCGCTTTTAGCTCAAAGCCATTTTCCAAAGTCAATTCATATACATACGCACCAACAAAAGTTGTGTCTCCATAAGTCCAAGCCTTGACGTTTTTATCCTTTATTTCAGCCACTCTAATTGGGAACGCAAGTAAATTCTTTTCTTTTGAGAACAATAACGCTTTATGATTATATAATAGCTCAGATTCAGTTCCTCTGTCACCAATTTCCTCTTTCCACATTTCAATTGGGTTTGTTGGATCAGTTACATCAAACATAGCAATTTTCATTCCTTGGTAATAAGCAGCTGTATTATCTTCATCAGCCCAACCCCAACTACCTTCTTCATTAGCTACAACCGCAGCATCTTTGCCAAACCCTATAATATGATTTTCATCATATGGATGTAAATAATCACTATATCCAGGTATTTTCAACTTTCCTAAAATTTCAGGTTTATCAGGTGTAGATAAATCAATAACAAATAATGGATCTACCTTTCTAAAAGTTACCATATATGCCCTATCTCCCATATATCTTACCGAGTAAATTTTCTCTCCGGGAGCAATATCTTCAATAGCACCTACTTGTTTTAAATCCATATCTAACACATACATATTATTACGAGAAGCATTATCTCCTGTACCTGTTACACTTCCTTTTGTAGTAGCAATTCTGAAATATCCATTATTCTCATCCATAGAAAATTGGTTTAATATTGACCCCGGAACTTTTCCGGTAGCTTTACAATTCATTTTTCCATCTTCCAATTTAAATCTATAAACAGAAGTGTTTTGAGAACGATTTGACGACGTAATTATTCTTCTTAGAACTGTATCATTTTCTACTGTTTCGCCTTTATCATCTTCTTCGTCATACGATGTAAATGTAACATACATATTATCTTTTGAAGAATATATGCTTTCACTATTTCCTAGGTATGTTGAAATGTTAGCTTCTGCCTTTAGGTCATTTAAATCAATACCAACTGTCATCATATATTGTGTACATTCAAACTCAGGAAAATATGCAATATCTTCGCATGAAATCTCTTTAGTTTCCTCACTTACGGCAGTATCCCTATATATAGGTATTATCTCATATTGTTCATCTTCAAACATATAATAACCTATATCCTTTTGAGCAACTAAATATAGTGCATTATCGATTTTTCTTGAGGAATTATAATATCCACTTACTTCTACTTGTTTTACTTCTTTTAAATTTGCCTTATCCTTAGCATCATAAATAATCACCTTTGTATATTCTTCACCATAATAATATTTAGATTTGTTTCCTTCTCTTTTATAATAATTTCCTATAACAACTACTAAATCTTCATCAATATATAATTCGTTTAAATTAAACTCTTTATCGTAACTTATTCTTGAAACCACTTTCATAGTTGAAGCCGAATTTATCTCACTAACAATAAGCTCATTATTTAATAAATGGTATAAGTACTTGCCATCATTTTTTATAATATCTGCTTCATCAACACCCTCTACCTGAACATTAGTAGTAGAATAATCACTGTCGCTAACACTACCAGATGTAGCAAATTCAGTAAGGGCCGAATCTGATATACTATTATAAGTCTTAAGCATCATACTATCTACCATAAAATTTCCTCTATAACTATTATTCTCATCAGCCTTCTTTACCAATTCCTTTAACTTTTCAACAGTCCCAACGGTAGGTAAATCTAAGTTAGGTTCAACTACCTTCTCTGTCTTAATCATTCCCGGTACAACAGAAATTCCACCAATAATTCCACACGCAACAAATAATTTCATAAGCTCCTTAAACATATGTATACATCCATCCTTTCTGACATTTTTATAAATTAGACGAGTAAATTTCCAAAAAAGTTTCATTTTTGTGCAAAAAAAATACTGCAATCACTCACAGTATTTTTTATCGTCATTTTAAGCTCCTTCATTTAATCCTAATTTTTCATTTACTAATTCTTCTATTTCGTTCTTAGAAGATTGGTTTGCTAAAACTAATTCACTAACTAAAATTTGCTTAGCACTGTTATATAATTTCTTTTCTCCGGTAGAAAGTCCTTTCTCAGAACTCTTATGAGCCAAATTTTTAACAACTTCAGCCACTTCAAAAATATTTCCACTCTTGATTTTATCCATATTTTCTCTATATCTTTTATTCCAATTCGGATTCATTTCAGTTATATCCCCGGATAACACATTTAAAACACGGTCAGCATCTTTACAAGCGATAACTTCCCTCATACCTACTTCTTGAGCATTATTAGTAGGTACCATAACTTGGATGTCTCCTATAGGCATCTTCATTATGTAATACTTTTGTTTTTGGCCCAAAATTTCTTTCTCTTCTATAGATTCAATAACCCCTGCACCATGCATAGGATACACCACTTTATCTCCAATATTAAACATACCAATTCCCCCTGTTCTAACGCCAAAAGTGAATTTAAATATTAGCACAAATAGCTAAATTCACATGCACTACCAACATTTAATATTGTACCACAAAATATCCAATTTGTCAAAACCTAATATCAAATAAAGTCTGTTCTCTCATACGCTTTAAACTGCTATTTATATATCTTGCTCGTACTTCTCCGATTCCTTCAACTTCATCTAATTCTTCAATCGAAGACGCAAGAACTCCACGCAAATTTCTAAAACTTCCAACAACATTTTCAATAATATTGGCAGGAAGTCTAGGAATCATAGATAAAATTCTATATCCCTTCGGAGAAATCAGCATATCAAACTGCTGAGCAGAATTATATCCTATAATTTTTGCTATTCCCGAAGTATCCGAGATTTCATTATATGATAAACCACGAATTTTATTGCTTACACTATCCACAGTATTCTTCTTTGTAATCTCCATATAGTCTTTTAGAATCAAATCTAAATCCTGCTTAGTAGTCCCAAGTAATTCATTTAATTGCATCTCTACAAGTCTACTCTCATCACCAAGTTCATAAATATATCTTTCGACTTCCTCTGAAATTTTTAAAACAGACATTATTCTTTGAACAGCTGTACAAACATTCTCTACTGTTACCATATCTTCAAATTCCAAAGCATTCAGATTATTCATAACACCATCTAGTGAAGCTTTATATTTCTCTAAAGTTTGCATAGCCTGATTAGCACGAGTTAAAACAACGGAAGTATCAGGAAGAACATAACGTGCATTTCCCTTAAATAACGTAATTACATTCCTACGTTGCGAAACACTTATAACAAGCTCCCCCGTTTGCTTTGCAAATCTTTCAGCAGTACGGTGTCTAGTACCGGTCTCATTAGTAGAAATGGAATGGTCCGGTGCAAGTTGAACATTAGCACACAAAATTTTCTTCAAGTCTTTACTAACAATAATTGCACCATCCATCTTAGCAAGCTCATATAAAAGTGCAGGTGAATAATCTGCATTAAGCTTTACTCCACCATCAACTAATTCCAAAACTTCTTGTGAGTCGCCTACAACAATAAGTCCACCGGTTTTAGCTTTTAAGACATTTTCAAGTCCTTCCCTAAATTCAGTACCCGGTGCAATAGTTTTTAGTACTTCAATTACCTCTTTATCTTTCATATTGCTCACTCCAATCTTACTCGCTAATCTTATTTAGAACATCAGCTAAATTCTCAGCTTCAACAATTTCTATTTTATACTTACCCTCTAGTTTCTTTCCATTGCTCTTTGGTATAACGCAATAATTAAAACCTGTTTTCTCAGCCTCATATATTCGCTTTTCAATTAAGTTTACCCCTCTTATCTCACCGGTTAATCCAACTTCACCAATAATAACACCACCCGGCTTTATCGGACGATTTCTAAAACCTGACATAACAGCAACTGCAACACCCAAATCAACTGCAGGTTCATTTAACTTTATTCCACCAATAACATTTAGATAAATATCTTGGTTATACAAATTCATTCCAGCCTTCTTCTCAAGCACCGCTGCCAATAATATAAGCCTATTATAATCAAGCCCGGTTGACATACGCCTTGGCATACCAAAAGGGGTTTGAGAGACCAAAGCTTGTACTTCAACCAGCATTGGTCTTGTGCCCTCTAGTGTGCATACAACTGCTGAGCCCGGCGAATTCCTGTTCTCAGAAATCATAATTTGAGTCGGATCAGTTATTTCCTCTAATCCGGTCTCTCGCATTTCAAAAATGCCAATCTCATTAGTAGAACCAAATCTATTTTTTACAGCCCTAAGTATTCTATAAGAAAAATATCTTTCGCCTTCTAAATACAAAACTGTATCAACCATATGCTCTAAAACCCTAGGACCTGCAATAGTTCCCTCTTTAGTTACATGTCCTATAATTATTGTTGTAATTCCTTGCTTTTTCGCGATTTCCATAAGTCTTCCGGTAATTGCCCTGACCTGACCAACACTTCCGGCAGTCGACTCCATTGTTGGGTCATACATTGTCTGTATAGAGTCTACTATAAGTAGCTCCGGTCTATTTTCCTTTAACTTATCTTCAATAGCATTCATATCTGTTTCACTTAAAAACAAAATATTATCATTCTTAATTTTTAATCTTTCTGCTCTCATTTTTATTTGGCTTCCGGACTCTTCACCGGAAATATATAAAACATTTCCTCCACAAGAAATCCTATCACACATTTGTAAAATCAGAGTAGATTTACCTATACCGGGATCTCCTCCAACTAGAGTCAATGAACCCTTAGTAAGACCTCCACCCAATACACGATTTAATTCTCCAAAGCCCGTTTCAAATCTTTGCCCCTCAGAAATTTCAATTTCAGACAGCTTAACAATTTTAGAATCCACTTTTTCACGGACAGAACCACTTTTACCTTTCTGAATTTTTTCTTCAACAAAAGTATTCCATTCATTACATGCCGGACATTTTCCAAGCCACTTGGGAGACTCATATCCACAATTATTACAAAAAAACATACTGGAAACCTTACTCGCCATATCTTCCTCCAACTTTACCATAAGAATATCATATAATTTATTTTAATCTGTCTAGTAAAATAATAAACATCGCACATGACCAAGAAAGTTGAGAAATCCAAGCACGATTTCCTGTAAATTTATCAACCTGTTCAGGCAAAAAACCTAAATTCGTAGCATTCTTAGCAGCCCAAATCAATAAATCCTTAGCTCTCGCTACATCTCCCACTTCTGCATGGTACATTCCAAGCCATAATGTAGAAACAATCCACGGATTTCCACCTATATATGAATCATATTCGTATCTACCAAAACCACCCGACGGGAAACCATCTAATCTATCTTCTATAGCTCTTACTGTCTTTTTAATTCTGTCATCTTTTGTATCAAAAATTCCAAAAGGAACAGCAAGTCCTATTAAACTTATATCCACACTTAAATCAACAGAAGCAACAGGTAATTTATAACCCATTTTATTGGTTTCTATTTCTTCTGTTTCACAATTCCACCAATTAAGCCTTGTTTTTATGCCTCTTACAAATCTCTTTTCATTTTCATTCCAAAGCTTACTCTCTATATTTTTTACAATTCCTTCAGCCGTCTTTTGCCACATCTTAGCAAGAGGGACATCAACTTTTAATTCATCCGCAATTTTCCCTGCAATTCTTAATGCAGATGCAACAGCGCCGGCTGTATATGTATGTTCGCCAATTCTCTCTTCCCATAAATCATACGATGCTCTAGGCAAACCTGACTCTTTATCAATATTATCATTTAAATAAATAGCCGCTTTTTTTATACATTCCCACATATCTTCTAGAAACTTAATATCTTTGCAATATTTATAATGTTCGAAAACGCCATAAATAATCGCAGCTACTTCGTCTAACTGAATTCCCCAAGAAGGAGCAAGGCTACCATCTAGGAAATACCTTTGTTGCCAAGCACCATTCGGCAATTGCGCTTTTTTAGCCCATACAGTATAAAACTTCTCGGCTTCTTCTTTCATTCCACATATATCAAATGCCCTAGTAATAAAGAAACCGTCTCTAGGCCAGCAATATCCGTATCTGCCACACCTTGTATAGTTTTCATCAACCTCAACACCGGCTAAAATAGCCCCTGTATCTGGATTAGTAAGTAACTTAAAAGTTAAAATCGACTTTAGGTATACTTCATCTATCTTTTCGTTTTCTGTAAGTAATCTATCATATTTTTTAAATACATTTCCCCAATATTTCTTTTCGTTTTCTATTAAATTTTTAACACTTTCACTCTTTATTTCATTAAACATTTTTCTTCCGCTTTCCATATTATATGAAAAACAGAAAAATATATTAAACTCAACTTCTTCGTTCGGATTTAATCTTCCAAGTTCCCATTTTAATGCCATATTAGAAGTCATGGAAATTTCGTCTTTTCCATATAGACTATCCTTCCTAATAGCCTCTTGGCTATCTCCAAATTGGAATCCCGCAAGGCATCTGTTTGAGCCTATTGTAACAATATGTTCTTTGTTATATATAAACGCAAAATTATCCTCAAAATCCATCATTCCACTTCTTACATTATGATTTTCTGTAATAAAATCAGTATGCAAAAAAGTCTTTATATTTAATTCTCTATCACATATATTTTTTATAGTATAATTTCTAACCCAAACATCTTGGCCGTTAACTACAAAATCCTTTTGGTAAATACGTAATCCAAAATCGGAATTCTCGTACATAGTCACAAGGATATTAGTATTTGATTCATACTTTTGTTCCACATACCAAAGATTTTCATTCAAAAACCTCGTATCAGAATCATCAAATTTAATTCCTGTAAATATATTATTTATTTGCTGAACATAGTCTTGTTCCGGCCAAAAAATTCTATTAGCTTCACCTTTATCTGTAAAAGAAACAAGCAAACGTCCATTTCCTGTAATTCCGTCATTAAAATAACTTCTGCCCATCATCTTTCCTCCGTATCTTTAGTATTACCTATATATGATATAAAATTATCCAATAAAAATCAAGCCTTTACCCAATATTCAAACTATATTTATTTCGCACTCGTGAGTCGAAATTTGTCGAAACATTCACCTACGCAGTTATCATTTTTTATTATTTAAAAAAACTTAAAAGTTGCTAAAAATATTTTTTTGTGATAAGACTATATTTGAAATATAAGTTTTACAAAGGAGGACACTTTAATGTCAAGTTATTTAGAACAAGCACAAGAATGGTTAAACTATCCTAACTTGGATGAAAACATACGTAAAGAGATTTCATCAGCATTAAATGATGAAGAAAAATTAAAAGAGTTCTTTTATGAACCCTTATACTTTGGAACAGCAGGTCTTAGAGGCATCATGAGAGCAGGAACAAACGGAATGAACGTTCATACAGTTGCACACGCCACCCAAGGTCTCGCCGATACAATTATTGAAGAAAATGCTCAATCTCGCGGAGTGGCTGTTTCATATGATAGCAGAAATAATTCCAGACTTTTTGCCGAAAAAACTGCTAGCGTACTAGCGGCTAATGGAATTAAAGTATACATGTTTAATGAACTTCACCCTGTACCAGCTTTGTCGTTTGCCACAAGACATTTTAAATGTATCGCAGGTGTAATGATTACCGCATCCCACAATCCTAAAGAATATAACGGATATAAAGTTTATTGGGAAGACGGGGCACAAGTCCCACCGGAACACGCAAAAAAGATATATGACACAATGAAAAAACTAGATATCTTTGATGATATAAAATCGACTGATTTCTCTTCCGCAGTATCAGATGGGGAAATCGAAATGATTGGTGAAGAATTCGATAAGATTTTCTTAAGTGAAATCTTAAAAACGCAAATCAAGAAAGATGCTATTAGAAATATAAGCGATAATTTTAAAATCGTATATACTCCTCTTCACGGAAGCGGATATAGACTTGTACCTGAAATATTAAAAATGGCTGGTGCAAAACCGGAAAACATCTTAACAGTGCCTGAGCAAATGATACTAGACGGTAACTTCCCAACAGTAGAAAAACCAAATCCGGAAGTAAAGTCTTGCTTTAACCTAGGAATAGAAATTGCAAAAAAAGAAAATTGTGACTTAGTTATAGGAACAGACCCGGACGCAGATAGAATGGGAATCGTAGTAAAAACTCCTAATGGTGAATTTATAACATTATCCGGAAACCAAGTTGGTGCATTAATGGTTGCATATATAATTGAAAATATGAAAAAGAATAACACATTACCAAATAATGCTTGTGTTGTAAAGAGTATTGTATCTACAGAACTTGTCAGTGAAATATGTAAGAAAAATAATGTAAAATTAATAAATGTATTGACAGGATTCAAATATATTGGTGAAAAAATAAAAGAGTTTGAACAAACCGGAGAATATACTTATATCTTTGGTTTTGAGGAAAGTTACGGATACCTTAGTGGAACATATGCCCGTGATAAAGACGCAATATTCGCTTCAATGCTTATTGCAGAAATGGCTGCATATTATAAAGCAAACAATATGAGTCTATATGATGCTCTAATTGCACTTTATAAAAATTATGGCTGTTTCAAAGACGCAGTAATCTCAATAAAGAAAGAAGGAGTGGCTGCTAAAGAAGAAATGCAAAAAGCCATGTTAAAAATCCGTGAAAACTTGCCAAAAGAAATAAATAATACAAAAGTGCTAAAAGTAAGAGATTATCAAAATGGATTAATCACAGAACTTTCGACAGGAAGAACCAAACCAACGAACTTGCCTACATCTGACGTATTATTCTTCGAAATGGCTGATAACTCAAACTTAGTTATAAGACCTTCAGGCACAGAACCTATTATTAAGCTATACTTTGGTATACCTGGAAAAAATGAAGATGAAACAAGAGAAAAACTTGAAAAATATAAAGAAGAAATGATAAAACTGCTATAATAGCAGTTTTATTTTTTAAAAAAAGATTGTCGCACAGGGTCGACAATCTCTAGTTCTCAATTAAAATAAATCTTTATCGTAGTCATATTTAAAACTTGGCATAAGTTCTAGCTTAAATTTATTTCTTTCATGCATTTCATCTATTTTATTTTTTATATTTGGATCTTTGCATATTCCTGTACGGATGTATCTATCTAGTACTTCATATGTAAATCCCAAATTTTCTTCATCTGTTTTTCCACATAGTCCATCAATCGGGGTCTTATTTACAAGCTCATTTGGTAAGTTTAACACTCGTCCTATTTGTTTTAACTCAGTAACAGTAAAATCAGAAATAGGGCTAAAATCACCGGCAGCATCGCCGTATCTAGTGGAGTATCCAACCCAGTCTTCAGACATATTGCAAGTATTAGCAACCCTTCCGTTATTACTTTGGCCCACAGCATACAATGTAGTCATTCTTACTCGGGGTTGTATATTTGTCTTAGTTTGTATACTAGTTTCAAATCCACCAGGCATATTGCCTAAAATACCGTTTACCGCATCTTTAATATTTATAGTATAGCTTTTGATACCTAAATGATTTACCAAAAGCTTTGCGCAATCTATATCGCTTTGCTCCCCACAAGGCATTAAAACACCAATAACTCTATCTTTTCCTAAAGCCTCAACACATAAAGCTGCAACTATCGAGCTGTCTTTTCCCCCAGAAATTCCAACAATCGCATTACAATCTTTTCCGTTCTTCTCAAAGAAGTCTCTTATCCATTTTACTGTCTTATTTTTAGCATCAACTGCATTAAACATTACTACTACCTCCGACTACAAAAGTTTTTCTACTAATTCGCTAACAGATGCAACCTCGTTTGGACATTCCTCAAGCAATTCTTCTACCAAATCTTCCATACAATATCCGTTAAATTCTTCTATCATAGCAATATCATTATATCCATTGCCAATGGTATAAATATTATCACTTTCAATTCCTATTTTTCGTGCCAAAATCTCTATTGCCTTTTCTTTATCAGTACTAGAAGAAATAACCTCAACCATATTCATATCATCAAATATCATTGTATATGCATTGACAAATTGTCCATAGCAATTATTTATATCCTGTGTAACTTTTTCGGCATATTTTAGATCCCTTATGGCAATCGAAATCTTTGTAACTTCTGATGTTACATTACATTTTGCCTTCCACGTACTACAAAGTGTATATTTAAGTTTTTCTGAATCCAACTTTTTAACTATGCTTTTAACAGTATCATGGTCAATATGGCAAGTATGTATTAGCTTTCTGTCCTTATCTACAATTACACTACCATGGTCAAGCAATAAATAATCATACTCAATACCGTTATTTTCAATAACTTTTATAAAGTTTTCATAGTTATTTCCTGTTGCAAAAGCAAAAATATTTCCTTCTTCTCTAAATTGCTTTATATCATAGATATTCTTTTTCATATCCGTCTTATTTACAAAAAACGTACCATCATAATCGCTAACAAGTAGCTTTCTCATAAATATTCTACACCCTTTAATTAGTCTTTATTTGTTAAAACTGAGTTTTTAATATCTCTTTATACATTTCTTCATAAGGCTTTGACATCTTGTGACGTATATCTACCGGCATATATTCTCTAATTTCCTTTATTATTTTACATATATTTATAGCCTCAACATAGTCTCCATCAACAATCTTCTTAATCAAAATCATAAGTGATTTTTGGCAAGCCGGAACTTTTAGAGTATAACTTAACTTAAAGAACCATCTCATCTCTCCAAGAAGCTCTATCTTTTCTTCATTATTTAACTTACCAGAATCAATAAATCTGTATAGTAAATAAGTCATATTTCTAGCATATAAAAATCTGTAAAATTGAACTTGGTTCTTTTCCACAAACTTTTCATATGTCTTTTTATATGCAATGTTCATACCCTTGAAGAATTCCATAGAACAGTTCCAAGAAACCGAAGCTGTTTTATAAGAAGTATTTCTTTGTCTGTAATAATAAATTATGTCTTTTATGTAATAAACGTTTTTAGCACTTAAAAATGCAGACATCGAAAAATATGTATCTTCTCCCGGAACATCCTCTAAACATCTTATTTTATTTTCTTCAATAAATTCTCTATTAAATATTTTATTACACATAGAAGAATTCATTACATAAAACGAATTATCATAATCATTTATATCCAATTTAAAATTGCTAAATCTCTCTGTATCAAAAACAGGCTTTTCCCAAGGCGTCCCATCCTCAGAAGCATATTGCCAATTAGAAATTATAAAATCTGCATTTTTCTCTTCTATGGCATTATACATAACGTCAAACGCCTTTTCATCAAAGAAATCGTCTGCATCTGAAAACATCAAATACTTTCCTTCGGCTAGATTTATACCAACATTTCTAGGCTTACCACCAGAACCACTATTAGTAGTCAGCTTCTCTAATAAAATATTATCATATTTATCTTTGTACGATTTTGCTATCTCATAGCTTTTATCTTTTGAATTATCATCAATCAAAATCAATTGTATATTTTCAAAACCAATTGTCTGATTAATAACGTGGTCTATACAATTTGCCAAATACTTTTCATCGTTGTAAATCGGAATTATCACACTAATTTTAAACATATCGTGACATT
This sequence comes from bacterium, assembly GCA_963635575.1. Classification (GTDB taxonomy): domain Bacteria; phylum Bacillota; class Clostridia; order TANB77; family RGIG9151; genus RGIG9151. The sequence continues at coordinate 21,135 of CAVHFU010000016.1, forward strand.
ACCTCCTCAAAAAATAATTATACCAACCATAGATATTATACAATATTTTGAAAATAAAATCAACTTTTGACATATATCAAAAACAGAATGGCGAAAACCATTCTGTTTTTACATTAAAACTTAATTTTGCTACTTATATATTCTTCTAACTCATCAATTGGGATTCTAACTTGCTCCATAGAATCTCTGTCTCTTACTGTAACGCACTTATCATTTTCAGACTCAAAATCATAAGTAATACAGAACGGAGTTCCTATTTCGTCTTCCCTTCTATATCTCTTACCGATACTTCCAGCTTCATCATATTCGCACATAAACTTAGAAGATAATTCTTCATAAAGCTTAGTAGCAGGTTCAGAAAGCTTCTTAGATAATGGCAAGATTGCTGCCTTAATAGGTGCTAGGGCAGGATGTAAATGAAGCACTGTTCTTACATCTCCTTCAGCAATTTCTTGTTCTTCATATGCATTGCATAAGAACATCAAGAATAATCTATCAACGCCAACGGCTGGTTCAACACAATAAGGAACATATTTCTCGTTGGTCTCTTGATCTAAGTAAGTCAAATCTTCCTTAGAAGCTTCCATATGACGAGACAAGTCATAATCTGTTCTGTCAGCAATACCCCATAATTCTCCCCAACCAAATGGGAATAAGTATTCAATATCAGTTGTTCCCTTGCTATAGAAAGAAAGCTCCTCTTTTGAATGTTCTCTCATTCTTAAGTTTTCTTCTTTTGCACCTAATGAAATTAACCAATTTTTACAATAATCTTTCCAATATGAATACCATTCTAAATCAGTTCCCGGCTTACAGAAAAATTCAAGTTCCATTTGTTCAAATTCACGAGTTCTAAAAATAAAATTACCAGGTGTAATTTCATTTCTGAATGAACGACCCATTTGTCCAATTCCCATAGGCATCTTTCTTCTTGAACTCCTTAAAACATTCTTAAAGTTAACAAACATACCTTGTGCAGTTTCAGGTCTTAAATAAACCTCTGACTTAGCATCTTCTGTTACTCCCATAAATGTTTTAAACATTAAGTTAAACTTTCTTATATCTGTAAAATCAGTCTTACCACAGTCTGGGCAAGGAATCTTATTATCATTAATAAATTGTACTAATTGTTCATTAGTCCAACCATCCAACCCCGAAACAGGATTTCCGTTTTTAAATGCCCATTCCTCAATAAGTTTATCGGCTCTATGTCTTGTTTTACAAGCTTTGCAATCAATTAAAGGATCACTAAATCCACCAACATGTCCTGTTGTTACCCAAACTTGAGGGTTCATAATAATTGCTGCATCAATTCCAACATTATATTTAGATTCACGAATAAACTTTTGCCACCAAGCATCCTTTATATTTTTCTTTAGTTCGCTTCCTAAAGGACCATAATCCCAAGAATTAGCAAGTCCACCGTAAATCTCAGACCCTGGGAAAACAAATCCTCTGTTTTTAGCTAAAGCTACCAATTTATCCATAGTCAATTCTGGCATTGTCATAACTTCCTTTCAGTTATAATTTATACTAATCATCTAATGGACGCATTAATGGGAACAATATGCAGTCCTTAATATTTTCTTGTTCCAAGAACAATTGAAGAAGTCTGTCAATTCCCATTCCCCAACCAGAAATAGGTGGCATACCATATTCCATAGCAAGTAAATAATCTTCTTCCTTAACCATGGCTTCATCATCACCATTGGCCCTACTTTGTGCTTGAATTTCAAGTCTCTTTCTTTGTTCAATAGGGTCAACCAACTCAGAATAGGCATTAACAATTTCAACACCATTAACAACAAGTTGGAATCTATCTGTAATTTCAGGATTATCATCATTTGCACGAGCCAATGGCGATAATTCTGTCGGATGACTTGTTAAGAATGTAGGGTTTATAATCTTAGGACGGCTAACTTTCTTATATAATTGATCAATAAGGTTTCCTAAACCTAATTCTTCTAAATTATCTACTTCCAGTACAATTCCCTTAGCCTTAATTTCTTTTCTTAAATCATCAGCAGTTTTAAAGTTATCAATATCAATTCCACAGTCACGTAAGATAGCATCCTTAAATGATACTTCTTCCCATTCCTTAGAAAAATCAATTTCAGTTCCGTTAATTGAAATTGTAAGTGTTCCGAAAACTTCTTGAAGAATATATGTAAACATTTCCTTCATTAGTTTCATATTATCTCTATAATTCCAATAAGCCGAATATCCTTCTATCATAGTAAAATCTTGAAGGTGAGTTTTATCAATTCCTTCATTTCTAAAACATCTTGCAATTTCAAAAACATTATTAAATCCACCAACAACAAGTCTCTTTAAATATGTTTCAGGAGCAATCCTTAAATACATATCAATATCTAATGCATTGTGATGTGTAACAAACGGCCTAGCCAAAGCACCTGATGCTTTATTTAAAAGTATAGGAGTTTCAACTTCCAAAAATCCCTTATTAGTTAAAAATGCTCTAATTGCATTTAACATTTTTGTTCTTAAAATAAATCTTTTCTTTGTATCGTTATTCATAATTAAATCTAAATAACGTTGTCTGTAACAAGCCTCTATATCTACTAATCCGTGCCATTTTTCAGGCAATGGACGTAAGCATTTACCTAAGAAAGTATATTCACTAACTCTTATTGTCTTTTCACCGGTTTGTGTAGTAAATACTTCACCTTCCGCCCCGATAAAATCTCCAATATCTATATTTTCAAAGAAAAACTTATACTTTTCTTCGCCCAAAACATCTTTTTTAAGCGCAAGTTGTGTTCTTCCTTCTAAATCAGAAATGTGCACAAAAGCAAGTTTACCCATTTTTCTGATGGAGAGTATTCTTCCGGCAACTTTAACTCCTGTAACCCCGTCTTCTAAATTAATAACATCTTTTAATTCATGTGTTTTTTCATATCTCTCAGGATATGCCTTAACTGTTTTAGCTAAGTTTTCAAGTTTTGCTTTTCTAAATTCAACCTGTTCATTATCCATAATATAACTCTCCTTCCAATTTAAAGTCCTTAGACATTCTATCACAAAAGACAAAATGCGTCAAATATAATAGTAACGATATTGACCATTAGGGACGGTTCTTTTTGGTCAACAAAATTAAGACGTGTAATTGGCTTAGAAAGCTAATTATACGTCTTATTCCTTTTAGACCTGTCCCCAATGGTCAGTATTTAATTAAAATAAATCTCTCTATCATTTTCTCATATAGCCTATATGACTTACAATGCTTTAAATAGCCACGTATTGAAGGTATCTTCCTAGTTATCTCCTCTAGTGTAATTTCATCATTAGAGTACATACTTTGAAGTTTTCTAAACCACCTTTTTAATCTCGTTTTATTTTTATTCTTTAATAAAATTTTATCATTAAATAATTTATACCCACAAAAATTAACTCCATCCTCATTCTTAAAATATGCTGTTTTAGGATTTAGCTTAAGTTTCAAACTATCCAAAAATATTTCTATTTTTTCCCTATATAATTTACACTCTTCTTTACTATTTAGTAGAATAACGAAATCGTCCATATATCTTACATAGTATCTAATTTTTAGTTCTTCCTTAATATATTTATCCAGTCTATTTAAAAATATATTAGCAAAATACTGTGACGTATAATTTCCAATAGGAATTCCCTTTTTTTCGTTATTACAAAATATTATCTTTCTAGTAAAACTTAAAAACTCTCTATCCTTTATTCGTTTACAAATAGTACCGTATAATAACTCATGGTCCACACTATAAAAATACTTACTCACATCACATTTTAGTATGTAATAATTTAAGTTTTCTAAAGCAATTTTCTTCATATAAAAATGGAGCTTATTAATCGCTTGGTGTACGCCTCTGCCTTTTATACAAGCATACGAATCTTTAATAAAATCCTTCACAAATATAGGTTTTAAACATTCCTCTACATATAATTGGTGAACTATCCTATCTCGATAAGGTAATACCTTTATTATCCTTTCTTTAGGCTCGTATATTCTAAACTCCCTAAACTGCCCAAACTCATATGTACCATTTAATAATTCTTTACCTATATTCATCAAATTTTCCTCTAAGTTCATTTCAAACCTTATAACCTCATCTCTAAATCTTTTGCCCTTCTTAGCACGTTTATGCGCTGCTAATAAATTAGAAAAAGTTATTTTATTTCTCCATATATTATTCTTTCGCCTTGACATTATACCTATACCAACCTCCTACAATTCTGCCTATTTCATTTATTCTTTTTGACCATTCCATATAATTACTGCTATTTATATACTTCCTACTATACGAAAACCTCACATAAAACTTATGCATTCCGATTAGAGCATCTAGCTCATTTAATATTTTTAATTTTGTATTTCTATCAAAATCATGATTTATAAATAGTATATCCTGTAAGGTCTTAAACATATTAGAACGTATCTCTGAAATCAAAGCGAATTTCTCTGACTTTGGATATTTTACCAGTAGATTATAAGCATAACTTATTAAATCGCTATACTTTTGATATATTATAAGTTCCTCTTTCATATATTTTTCCTCCCAAAAATAAAAGAGCAATATCCCTTTTTCGCTTTCACTACTAACGAGATATTGCCGGTATTACTATTTTACCGTAAAATTACGATAGGAATATAGCTCATACGATAAGTACACTCAGCCGTTATCCGTAAATAACGGTTCACTCGATAAAATTTATCGTATCCCGAGGACCACACGGAACCCGTTGTTGGAGTTCGCGTTGCCATTGTTGTTGTTGAAGTAGAACACACCGGCGTTGGAATTGTTGTTGTAGTTACCGCCACGTTTGAAGACAGGGTTGTTGGAATTAGGAGCGTTCGAGTAATCTTAGCCATACACCTAATATATTAAAAATTAATATATTTCATCATTATTATTTATTACCTTTAAAAATCTCTTTGCATAATTAGTTATAAATTTTTCGCCTATACCATATATGCAATCTAGCTCATCTTCATTTTTAGGCTTTCTATTACACATTTCTCTTAAAATTTCATCCGAACATATATTATACGGAGATAAATTTTTTTCTAACGCAATAGAATATCTAACATTTTTTAGCTTTAAAAATAGATGTTCATCTTCAGTACCTATCATATTCATTGTATTATCTGATATATATCCTATAAAATCATAATAGTATTTATAAAGACTATTTACATCTTCTTTTGTATATATAAAACATATATTTCCTTGTGTTTCTTTTAATATTATTCCTTCATCTATTAAGTAATCTAAGATATTAGAAATTTCATTTCCTCTAAAACTAGCGAAAACCCCATAATATTCATTCTCATAATATTTCCCTTTAATAATTTTACTATCTTTTCTACCTTTTAGCATAGAAATAAAAATCTCTCGTCCCACTTTTCGATTTAAACTCCTTAGTGCTGCTACATATATCTTAGCTATAACTTCTTGATAATTTTCCAATAATTCATTTTTCATTACCAGTGCCTCCTCGCCCCATTTAAATATTAACTGGTTATTTTTTATGATGTGTCATAGAAATAGTTTTCTATTGCGAGAAGATACCGGCGTTCTATATTACTGGTAGAATTTACCCCCCCCCCCGCTTACATTTATTGGGAGTTAATTGTTTTTTGACCATGCGAGGTCCCTCCTGCCACTCTTCTTTTAAAACCGCTTCGGGAAAGACACTTTCGTATCTTTCCCGAAATTAGCTTCTTCTTTACTTCTTTTTATTTTTACTCCTCCATAATAAGTTTACTAAAACTCGATGGTCCACTGTACCTCTCCAGGCACCAGATTTACTGAATCCCGAGGACCACACGGAACCCGCGGTGGGAGTTCGCGTGGCCATCGCTGCTGCGGAAGTAGAACACACCGGCGTAGGAATCGTTGTCGTAGTAACCGCCACGCGCGAAGACAGGGCTGCCGGAATAAGGAGCGTACGAGTAATCTCCATCCCATGAACCATTAGAACTACTACTACTACTCGTCTCATATACCGCATCGCCTTTTTTAGATGCACTATATGCTGTACTATATCTATCTACATATTTATCCGCTGCACTTGTTAATGAGCTTATATATGAACTACTTCCGCCAGTATAGTACGCAGCTACGTATTCCCAAGAGCCACCTGACATATCATATATTCCATATACGTTATGGGTAGTAGAGGCTTTTACACCAC
>CAVHFU010000017.1:0-26277 GCA_963635575.1 bacterium
AAATTTTCCCGTTAATGTTTAAATTTTTTTAGGACATTTTCAAAAATTATTGACACATTTTAAGGAAAATTTATGTAATCAACCTCGCATATATTTAATTTCAAACTCTGTGCCTTTTTCTAGTTCGGAAGTCACTTCTATATACCCATTATCTTTCTCTATAATACTTTTTGCCAAAGATAATCCTATTCCTATGCTGTCCTCACTACTATTTTTACTTTTATAAAATCTATCGAATATATGCTTAATATCTTCCTTTATTATTCCGTTGCCCTCATCCTTCACAATTATTTTCAAGAAAAAATTATTGCACTCGGCTATTATGTATATTTTTGAATTTTCCCTACTATGTTCAATCGAGTTCTTAACAATATTAGTTAAAGCCTCAAGCTCCCAATTATAATCTCCGAAGAAAACAGCACCGTCCGGTATATTAACCTCAACACTCACATTTTTTACTTCTAATAAGATAGCTAAATTCCTAACTACATTTTGAACAAGCTCCTCCACCTTTATCTCTTGCCTATTTAATTCAATAACACCTGCATCCAGTCTGGCTAGTTTAAGTAACGAGATAACAAGTGAACTAATCCAATCTACTTGATTGCTTATATCATTTATAAACTCATTTTTTGTTGTTTCATCCATTTGAGGATTTTCTTTTATGTTGTCTAGCATTATTCTAATCGAAGTGATTGGTGTCTTTATTTGGTGAGAAATATCCGCAATCGAATCACTCAGTTGCGTTTTTTCTTTTATACTTATCTCGGCAGACTCTTTAAGCATTACAGTTATTTTATATAATTCGTTTCTAAGCTTAGACAGTTCATCCTCTCCATTGTCAGAAATGTCTAATGAATAATCTTTATTGCTAACTGCGTTAATATATTTTTTTATTTCATCAAGCTTATTATTTTGCTTTGATATGTAAATAATAAAAGCAATTATTAGCGTTGCACCAAAAGCTATTAATATTAGAGTATTTATAAACGCTTGCTTAGCACTTTCTTCTTTATATGTTTCAATAATCGTGCTTCTTTCACTATATCCGTACTTTGCAAGAAAACTGTTATTTATATGCCCATCACTTTTTAATATTTCTAATATCTCATCCTCCGAAACGTCCGGATATTTTTTATTAATTCTTTCGATTATTCCACTTATCCGACTGTTAATAGCCTTATTATTGTTGCCTTGTTGCCACCTATTCACAAATGCAAAAAGCATTACAAATAAGAAAATTATAATAACCGATATAAGTACAATCCGCTTCCAATCATTTTTCTTTAAAAAAATCATTTTCCATACCTCACTTGTCCACTCTATATCCGATTCCCTTAACAGTTTTTATATTGTCATATTCTCCAAGTTTCGCCCTTACCCTTTTTATATATACTGTCAGAGTATTGTCATTTACGAAATTACCAGCCACATCCCAAATTTTATCTAAAATTTGTTCTCTTGTTATAGTCTTATTAAAATTACTATATAATAGCAGTAAAATCCTATACTCAAGTGCCGTAAAGCTAACTTCAACTCCGTTAACAAATACTTTTGTAGCCTCAGTATCAATGCTAACTTCTCCACACTCAAGTTTATTTCCACTTTCAAACCTTCTTAGAATAACATTAATTCTTGAAACAAGTTCTCTATTTCTAAAGGGTTTTACTATATAATCATCCGCTCCGGTATCTAATCCTTTTACCACATCTTTTTCCTCATCTTTCGCAGTAAGGAAGATGACTGGAATATCGTTAACCACCTTTATATATTTACAAAGTTCAAATCCATTTCCGTCAGGTAATGTAATATCTAAAATAATCAAGTCGAACTTTTCACTCGATATAGAGTTTTTCGCATCATTTATATTTCCACAAGTTTTAACTTCAAAATTCTCTTGTGTCAATAAATACTTTAACCCCTTTACTATGACTTCATTATCTTCTACTATAAGTATTTTTTTCATAATCGTTCTCCTTATTGTAAAATAAAAGACACAGTATATATAGCGACTTTACGATGTCATGTAGAGCGTAATTTATATATACTGTGTCTTTTCGCATCACTTATGATAATATACTAAGCTTACTATACCTACTTGTCAATATTTCTAGATATTATCATTTCTTATTGTGTCTATAATGTTTTGCTTATTTATTTTATTGAGTGAATATTTCATAGTTATTCCAACAATTACAAATACAAATACAGCACAAATTAATATGGCCTTAAGTGGTAAAACATATCCGGCATCAACACTGCTTGCATAGGAAGAATATATGAAATACGACCCAAGTATTCCTATCGGCACACCTATTAAAAGTGCTTTAACGCCATACATTATATTTTCAAGTCTAATCATTTTATTAAACTCATTAGTAGTCATTCCAACTGATTTTAACATTGCAAATTCTTTGCTTCTTAAAATCATATTTGTTGTAATTGTATTAAATATATTAGTAACCCCAATCAATGTAATAACAGTAATAAAACCATACAAGAAAATAGAAATAACTAATACCATTCTATTTTCATTTTCGGCCCACTTTTCATAGTTAATAACATTCATATCCATGTATGTGTCATCATTCTCTATAAGATTATTCAATGAATTTTCTAGATATGTTGGATTATTAGAATTAACATACAGCCTTAAATCTGTATATTCATTAATATTATCAATAAAATCCATAGATACAAAAATCATTCCTGTTTCGGAATATGATTTTTCCAATCCCATAGGTCTTTTATCCGTTTTCTTAAGCACTTTTACTTGATTTCCTGTTTTCCCTGGGATTTCTAAATCTATTATATCCCCTGATTTTATATCATAAATGTTATAAAATGTTTTCTTTCCACTTTCGTCCTCTTCTATAAAATCATCCACCAAAATAATGCCGGACTTATAGTCATTCTCCGAAACACCAATCTCCTTTAAGAATTTCTTGAAATATTCATTATTAAATGCAAAAACTGTAATGTACGGTTCAACATAATCATTTTCAAACCTTTTGTTTCCATATTCACTATAATACTTTTGATCCATTTTAGCTTCATCAGAATAGAAATATGACATATCATCTGTATTCGCCAATTTAATAATTTTATCTAGTGAGTTATTACTTTGAGCATACTTAACATTATTTAAGAATATCGCCGTATTGTACTTCATTTCAGTATAATATACATTTGAAATTGTATCTCCATAATATATAAATGAGAACAATGATATAAATATAACTATACTTATAACTATTGAAACAACCGTAGTTCTATATTTACGTTTAATTCTCTTTAAATTCTTACTAGCTATCACCCCTCCAATACCAAATATTTTGCTTATATAACTAGGCACTTTTAGTTTCTTTGCCTTTATTTTTACATCGTTATTTTCCCTTATAGCTTCAATAGGAGATATCTTTGAAGCCCTTCTTGCCGGGATTAAACATGATAAATATATCGTTAAGAATGAAATTGCAACTGCAATTAGCATAGGTACAACTGGTAAATTATATACAAAGTGGAACCTTCCTAAATTATCGGCAAGTAAGTAATTTACAATTTGAAGAAGAATGATTATTGCTATCCCCCCGCAAATTATTCCTAGTGGCACAGCAATTAACCCAATAACAATTCCTTCAAAAACTACGCTTCGTTTAATTTGCTTTTTAGTTGCCCCTATACTAGAAAGCATACCATATTGTCTATTTTTCTCAGCAACAGAAATACTAAAGCTGTTTCTTATTACAAATACACTACTAACAACTATTATGAACATAACAATTGAAGCAATTCCAACAACAGTACGCATAGCTCCATTACTTAGTACGCCTTGGAATCTAAGTAACTCAGCATTTACAAATTGTTCATACTTACCATCTAAATTTAAAGTTTTATTATTTTCCTTATACTCCCTAGGTTCCTTATACATTACAGATATATCTGCATTATTTTCTACTTTATCCATATATGTTATAACGGTATATCCGGGGAATGAGTAACCTTCAATAGAATAATCAGGTCTTTCCATTATTCCGACTACTGTATAAGTTTTTTGAATTGCATTTCCTATGCTTTCCGGGTCTTCCGGATTATAATTCTGTGTCCTACTAGCCTTATATCCATCGTTAGTCACACGCTCTCCAACGTTCAACGTTATTTTATCTCCAATATTAAACCTAACCCTTGCATTATCCTTAATGTGTTCAGAAATCACAAGTTCACTAGAGTTTTTAGGCAGTCTTCCCTCAGTCAATATAACAGCGTTATTTAATAAAGCATTTTCATCATATTCGTCTACACACAAGTACGGTTTATACTTATTCTTAGAACCTTCTAATTTAGCAAAACCTATTCTATGTGTTAAAAAATATGACTCTACATTAACATTATCCTCTATATACTTAAGTTCTTCGCTAGGCACATCAAAAAATCTTGTATGGTATGTTCCAACGCTTTCCTTTACCTCATTGATAAGAGTTTGCTGAGAACTGGATACAAGACCCATAACACCACAAATAAGAGAAGTAGACAACATTATACCAATTATTGTAACTATTGTTCTTTTCCTATTTAGCCTTAAATTCCTTATAGTAAATTTTTTCAATATATTCATCTTACTTAGTTCCTTTCATCTCTTAAAATTTTACCGTCTTCAATTGTAATTACTCTATCTGCCTGTTTAGCTATGTCCAAGTCATGTGTAATAACAATAAGAGTTTGGTTAAACTTCTTATTTGAAAGTTTTAGTAATGAAATAATTTCCTCACTCGATTTTGAATCTAGATTTCCTGTTGGCTCATCTGCAAGCATTATTGCAGGATTATTTATCATAGCACGGCCAATAGAAACTCTTTGCTGTTGACCACCGGATAATTCGTTTGGTAAATGTAATCTCCTATTTTCAAGTCCTAAGGTTTTAAGCAACTCAGCCAAGTGTTTTTCATCAGCCTTTTCACCATCTAGTTCACAAGGCAATGTGATGTTTTCTACTACATTCAAAATAGGTATTAAGTTATAAAATTGATAAATAAGTCCTATTTGACGTCTTCTAAAAATAGCTAGATTATCATCATTTAGTGAATAAATATCTTTCCCGTCAATAAAAACTTTGCCCGAAGTTGGTCTATCTACTCCGCCAAGTAAATGAAGCAATGTAGATTTACCACTACCGCTCGCACCTATTATCGCAACAAACTCACCCTTTTCTACTGAAAAGGATACGTTATCTACTGCCTTTACTGTATTTTCCCCTTTTCCATATGTCTTACATAGATTTTCAACTCTTAGAATTTCCATACTTCTTCCTCCTTTATGCTTTGAATTATATAGAAACAATGTGACTTTAAAATGACAAAAGAGCCATATTTTCTATGACTCTTTTTCCTCTAAAACAACCTACAAATTTCCCCTACAGTTTTACAACTCTTAAGTTGAGCCTCATCTATGCTCACACCTTTAGCTATCAGCTCCATCTCAAGATTTACTATATTAAGTGATTCCCAACCGTTAAGTGAATTTAACTCAGTCGCTTCTTGTAGAGAAAATTTTGGCTCATGTAAAATTTTTTCTATAAATTCAAGTTTTTCGTCTATTGACATCTCTATTCCCCTCCTATAGTTTCAGCAATTATCTTGGATAACTTCTTAGCACCATTTGAATTTAAATGGTCATAATCTTGAAAATCAGCCTCTGAAAAATACTCGGAATTGAATAAATCAATAAGTGTGCAACATTTATGATTATTTACCGTGTCCATTACTAGCTTATTATATACCTGCACCATTTCGGGTAAAACCCATTTTTTATAAAACTTAGTAGTAGGCGGAATAAAAAATATAACTCTTTTTCCTAGCTCCTCCATATTATCCAAAAATCTGTCTAACAGCTTTTGGTTCGCCATTCCTTTATCAATATCAAATATAGAGTTGTGTGCATTAGCCCGTACCTTCGCACTTGCAAAATTCTGTTCATCGCTTTTTTCCTTAAAATCATAGCTAAGTAATCCGCCGGTAGGTCGCACATTAATAGGATTATAATACGGTAAATTCTCTAAATCTCTTTTTACGGCCTCATAGTACATATCTCTTACTTCTTCAAAATTTACTAGTCTTTCATATAGAGGAGACTTCATCACCTTATTATAAAGTGGCAATAATTTTCCGGTATATCCATGTAAATTGTTGTACACAGGATAATTAACCTTACTTAAAACATTCTGCATATAATCAGACGGCTTATCCGCCATATTCGTAAAAAAGAAGTAATACGAAATCGGCATAACTATTGTTCCCAACTTAGATGAGCATTTAATTGCCTCCTTGACAGAAAGTAATGAATAGTATAAATCTTGGGCATTTACAGCAACATTAGATGCTGATTTTGGCATTTCATCTTCTAGTAAGCCTACCATAGCATAACTAGAACCGGTAATTAAAATCTCGCTTTGTTGTTCCTTTATTCGGTTTAGCTTTGCATTTAAGTATAATCTGTCATATGTAAAAATATCTATCGGATAACATTCACTTACCGCTCCAATAAGATCCTCCAAATCCAACACAATATCCACTGCATTCATTAGCTCTTCACTTACCGCTTCGCCCTTTTTATAAATTAAATACTTAAGCTCATTCTTCATTCCATAAGCAGTATCAATACAATCAGACTCATTTTGAATAGCAATAACCTTTACATCTTTATTAAACTTTAATTTAACCTTATCAGTAACAAAGATAGCCACATCAAACTTATTTACCATTTCATCCTGCATATTAATTAATGCTTGTTTTAAGTTATAACACAAACGTCCCGTAACACTTTTCCCTTGGACTATTGCCTCAGCAACGCTTATCAGTTCACGTTCCACACCATTAAAACTATTAAGCTCGCCTATAATTTTTACACTCCCGGCAAGCCAACCGGACACTTCTTGGACAGTATCAAATAGTGTCACCGACTCATTTGTGTTAAACTTTTCTATAAACTGCGACAAACATAAAAGTGTGATTTTATCCATTAAGTAATCTCCTTTACTTTAGACCTTCCATACTCTTTTCAATGTTGCCTAAAATAGCTTTTAGCTCTTCACATCTGTTTCTAATCTCGTTAACCTTAGCTTCAGGTGCTTTTGTAACAAATCCTTGATTATTTAGCATTGCACTTAATTTACCAAATTCAGCAGTTGCTTTTTCTTTCTCTTTATTAAGTCTTGCAAGTTCTGCTTCTTTATCTATTAGTTCGGCTAAAGGAATATATGCTTCTACTCCGGGAGCAGTAACAGACAATGCATTTTCAGGTATGTTCTCTTTAACTTTAGTTACAATAATATCTTCTCCAAATCCAAGTTTCTTTATAAAAGCATCTCCATCCTTTATAGCATTATCAAAAGTCTCAGTAACAAATATAATTTGAGATTTCTTTGCAGGATGGATGTTCATATTTGCACGAGCGTTTCTAATGCTTGTAATAATTTGCTTTAATACTTCGACTTGTTCCTCTTCAGTATTAAAATCAAACTTTTCTTCTGCCTTTGGCCAATCTGTAAGCATTATTGTCTTTTCAGCACCAATAAGCTTTGTATATATTTCTTCGGTAACAAACGGCATAAATGGATGTAATAATTTAAGTGCACAAGTTAAAACATAATTTAATGTAAATTCTGCTTCCAGCCTTGTTGGGTTTTCTGCATCATATAACCTTGGTTTTACCATTTCTATATACCAATCGCAGAATTCGTCCCAAATAAAATCATAAATCTTTTGTAGCGCAACACCTAAATCGTAATTATTGATATTTTCAGTGACTTCACGAATAGTTTTGTTTAACTTGCTTAAAATCCATTTATCTTCAATCTTAAGCTTGTTTATATCGTAATTAAATATTTCTTCATCACGAGTCAAATTCATTAAAACGAATTTGGAAGCATTCCATATCTTATTTGCAAAGTTTCCGGCGGCCTCAATCTTCTCAGGCATATATCTTAAATCATTTCCAGGCGAAGTATTAAGAACCAACGAGAATCTTAGTGCATCTGTTCCGTATTGGTCAATAACTTCAAGTGGGTCAATACCATTTCCAAGCGATTTAGACATCTTTCTGCCTAGACTATCCCTTACAATACCATGAATAAACACTGTATTAAACGGAACTTCTCCGGTATGTTCAATAGCTGAGAATATCATTCTTGCAACCCAGAAGAAAATAATATCATATCCTGTAACTAAGGTACTTGTAGGATAGAAATATTTTAAGTCTTCTGTTTCCTTCGGATATCCTAATGTAGAAAACGGCCATAATGCAGAACTAAACCAAGTATCTAATGTGTCCTCATCTTGATGTAAATTTGTGCTACCGCACTTTGTACACTTTTCCGGTGTAGTTGCCGAAACCATAGTTTCTCCACATTCGTTACAATAGTACGCCGGTATTCTATGTCCCCACCAAATTTGTCTTGAAATACACCAATCTTGAATGTTTTCCATCCAATTGTAATAAGTCTTAGCAAATCTCTCAGGAACGAATTTTGTCTTTCCTGCTTTAACAGCCTCTATTGCAGGTTTTGCTAAAGGTTCCATTTTTACAAACCATTGTTCAGAAGGCTTAGACTCTATTGTACTATGGCATCTATAACATTTTCCTACGTTATGTGCATAGTCTTCTATCTTAACTAAAACTCCCTCTTTTTCCAAGTCTTTTACGATTTCTTCTCTTGCTGTTAATGTGTCCATTCCTTTGTACTTAGGAACAATATCAAGCATTTTAGCTTCATCATCAAACACATTAATAATCTCTAAGTTATGTCTTAATGCCGTTGCATAGTCGTTAGGGTCGTGTGCAGGAGTAATTTTTACTGCACCCGTTCCAAATTCTTTTTCAACAAAATCATCTGCAACTATTGGGATCTCTTTATTAACTAAAGGAAGTACAACTGTTTTACCTATCAAATCCTTATATCTCTCATCATCAGGATGAACTGCAACAGCAGTATCTCCAAGCATAGTTTCCGGTCTTGTTGTAGCAACAACAACGCTATACTTGCCATCCTTAGAAGAATATCTTATGTGCCATAAATGACTTGCCTCTTCTTCAAACTCGACCTCAGCGTCAGAAATAGCAGTTTTGCAACATGGACACCAGTTAGTCATTCTCTTACCTTTATAAATAAGTCCTTTATTATATAAATCAACAAATACTTTTAGAACAGCCCCAGATAATCCTTCATCCATTGTAAATCTTTCTCTGTCCCAATCGCAAGAACATCCGATTTTTCTAAGTTGTTTTACAATAGTTCCACCATATTCCTTTTTCCATTCCCAAGCTTTTTCTAAAAATTGTTCTCTTGTTAAATCCTCTTTCTTTATTCCTTCTTTTTTAAGAGCCTCAACAATCTTAGCCTCTGTCGCAATAGCAGCATGATCAGTTCCAGGAATCCAAAGAGCATTGTAACCCATCATTCTCTTAAATCTAATTAAGATGTCTTGAAGTGTGTTATCTAACGCGTGTCCCATGTGTAACTTACCTGTTATGTTTGGAGGTGGCATAACAATAGTAAATGGTTCTTTATTCTTATCTACTTTAGCCTTAAAGTAACCATTCTCCTCCCATTTTTTATATAGTTTTTCTTCAAAATCTTTAGGTATGTACTTATCATTAAGTGTTCCTTTACCCATAAAAAACTCCCCTTTCTACAAAAAACAGTCCATCCTGTAAAAGGACGAACTGCTCGTGGTACCACCTTAATTCACAATAATTTCTCATTGTCTTAAATACTTAACGCGTATGCACGTCATTTCCTACTAAACTTTCAAAAATGCAACTCCCAAGCTACCTTCAATTGATATTGCTAAGAAAAGCTTTCAGCCGGTGACTTTTCATTTCTACTAACCTATTTCAATTTACTCCTCTTGTTCAAAGTCTTTATTATCAATATGGATATTCTACCAAAGTAAAGCATATTTTGTCAATATGTATCTTTGCATTATTATTCGCTAATGTCACTATTCAGATTTAATTTAAACGAACTTAGTGCTACTGACCTTTACAGCAATAATTGTATCTTGAAAAATATATGCATAAAATTTCTTGTTTCAGCATATACTGCCGTTTTTAGAGAGCAATTAAGTCTGAATAGTAATCACTCAATTTATATTGACCAAAAGTGACAGGTCTAAAAAGAAAAGACGTATAACTAGCTTTTTCAGCTAATTATACGTCTTAATTTTGTTGACCAAAAAGAACCGTCCCTAATGGTCAGTTACATGTTCTCGAGTTTTTGCTTAATTTCTTCAAGCTCTTTATTCTGGTTCTCTATGTCGTCTTTGCTTTCGTCTCCGAGAACTATGCTATTTAACTCTAATCTAAATAATAGATTTTTCAGTTCACCCATCTTTTTTTGATTTCTACTATCCTTGGCATTAAATTCACTCATTAATAATATTTCGGAGAAATCACATGTCTCTCCTGATAATTTTTCATAAACTCTTTTCCATTTTTCAGTCACATCTTCTAACAATCTTTTATTCGATTCCACTAATTCTTTCAAGGATATTACCTCCTCTCCTTTATTTCTGCCATTCATTTGCATAGCATTTTACTTTTTTATCACCGAAGAAACATTATATCACTTTGCTGAAATTATGTCAACCCTTAACGTATTTATTAACTATGTAGGTTATAATTTCTGGTGTATATCTTTCCATTTGTTGTTCTTTTAATGGTTTCTCTACTTGAAGTTTTAAATAATCCACATTTTCATCATATTGGCGAATAAAAAAAACTTTGACCTTTTCAGGTATCTTAATTTTTATATCTTCTTCACACAGCTCAATCATGTCTCTGACTTGATTAATTGATTTTTGAATATCTAATTTAATATTTTCCTCCACCTATAAATTCTCCCTTCTCCATTTTTCTTCTCAATTCCAAAATTCCTCTTGAAGATAAGTTGTTCGTAGCTAGATCCATAGCTTTCATCAGTGGGTTACCTTCTATTCGCCTAGTCTTTCCTTTTTCACATACATATTCAAGTAAATAATTAACTGCTTCTAAAATTTGGGTTTCAGTACAATTAGCTTCTTTAACAAGTCCCATTATATCGCCTAACGTAATTTCTGACTTTGTTTTTTCATTTGGATCTTCCTCAGCGTTTAAAATTCTAATAATTTCACCTATATCGCCAATTCCAGATGATTCTAAGTATGACATCATTTCATATTTTTCTCCTCTTTCATCTAATCTTTCTGTTTTTTCATGAATTTTGCTTGTAATCTCTACTTTAACCTTAATTTCATCCAAAACTTTATCGAAATCTTCAGATTCAAAATCAACTGTATCCATTATCTTACTTATTAAATAAAATGTCTTTGCATCTTCTTCTTCATTATCACTCTTAAATTTATCATGAAGCTTATTGAACTTACTCTCAACTGCTTTAGAAGTATCTTCTTTATAGTTCTCCTTTATTTTAGCCCTTATTATTGATTCGATAACGCCTACTCCTGAAAATCCGCCTTTATCATATATCTTTTCTTCCGCCTTTAACACTTCACCATTTAATATTTTATCCAACTCTAATTTAGGAAAATTTTCATGAATAATACCCTTTATTAATTCTTTTTTTTCACCCCTTTGAGTAAGTATTTCATTTAGTTCAATCATCCCTTTTTCATTATACCTATGCTTATAGTTCATTAACTCTTCCAACACTATATCTCTAGGATTATAGTCAGTAATCTTGTCTCCGGTATATTCTTTATAATTTGGATCTAAAAGATCTGTCAAATGCTTATATGTAGGTCCTTTTGTGGCAACATGCCATGAGATTACTGCCTTTTTACCATATCTAGAAATACTAATTGTATAATTAGGCATTTTTTTTTCAAAATCATACCCGCTTCCGCTTTCGTCTATCTCTTGGAGATTATCTGCTTTTGAAAGGAAAGTAATTCCCTTCAGTTTTATGCTATAAAAGTGTTTTTTTAATTTTTCATCTTCAGTTGACTTTGCTAATGTGTTAGCTAATTCTATAATTCTTGATGTTTTTACTATCAACTCCAAACTATCATATTTATCGATTGAAATAATTTCGTCCTCTAAATATCGAGGCAGTTCTACGCGTTTATTTTTCATAATCTTTTTTAATTCATTGATGCATTTATCTTGACTATCAATTGAATTTTCAAATGTATCAAGTATGGATTTAACTCTAGAATTTGTTATCATACCAATCACCGTCTTATATATCGTCCAAAATCGTAATATACTTAAGACACAAAAAGAGGAATGCGCTTTGCACTCCCCCTTAGTTACATATCACTTATGCCTTTTTAGTTTTACGCATCATCCATACTGACCATAAGTTTGCTGATAAACATATTGAAGAATATGTTCCGGCAATCATTCCGACAAGCAGTGGTAATGAAAATTCTTGGATTGAAGCTACATTAAAGTATATACTAAATCCAAATAATAAAGCTAATGCTACAATAACAGATACACTTGTGAATACTGTCCTTCTTAAAGATTGGTTAATACTTAAATTAATAAGTTCATCAATCGGCATCTTTCTGTGGAGATTCTGGTTTTCTCTAATTCTGTCATAAATAACAACCGTATCGTTAACTGAATATCCTAAAATTGTAAGCACTACAGCTACGAATGTTGTATTAAGCGGTAATCCAAATACAGAATACGCCATAATTGTTATTATTATATCGTGTGTTAAAGCCATAAATGCACTTATCGCTGCTGACATACCACCAATTTTCTTAAATCCAAGTGCAATATAGATAATAATTGCAATAGATGCCCATACTGTCGCTTTAATAGCACGATTCTTCATTTCATCACCAAAAGTAGGTTTTACTGTCCTAAATGTAGCCTTACTATCTATGTCTTCAATACCGTATCTTTCAGCAATTTTATTTACGACTTGATTTTTTTGTTCTTCCTCTAATGCACTTGTGCTGATAGTAATTCCTGATTTAACAACATTTCCGTTTTCGTCTCTTTGTTCAGACTTTTGAACTCTAGGTTGTTCGTTTGGTACAACTTCTTTTATAAGAGCCTCTATCTCGGAATTATTCGCTTCTGAGGCTAACTCAATTTCAATAATCGTGCCACCCTTAAATTCAATATCCTGTTCAAATCCCTTAGTAAAGAAGGATACAAATGCTATTATAATAAACACTAAAGCTATTCCAAAGAAAATCTTTCTTTTACCTACGAAATCAAACTTCATTTGTTTTCCCTCCTTTTCTTGCTCCATATAACACTAAATTTTTTGTAAACACATTTGCAGTATTCTTCATCACAAACCTTAAGACTATCATAGACATAAATAAGCTTAGCAATGTTCCTATAAATAATGCAATGGCAAATCCTTCAACAGGACCGTTGCCGAAATACCACAAAACTAAACTTGAAATAATCGTAGTTAAGTTAGAATCACGAATAGCCGAAAATGCACGTCCAAAAGATAAATCTACAGCTGTTTTTAGCGTTTTTCCCACTGCTAACTCTTCTCTTAATCTCTCATAAATAATTACACTGGAATCAACATCCATTGCAATAGATAAAATCATACCCGCAATACCCGGCAAAGTTAATGTAACTTCTCCCCATTGATGAATTAAAACATATATTATTGCAAACAAAGTCAAGTTAATTACTGATGCTAATCCTGGTAATCGATACACTCCAATTAAGAATACCACAACAAAAATAAATGCCACTAATCCGGCTTTTAACGTAATATCAAAAGCTTGTTGACCAATAGTAGGTCCTATGTATTGTTGACTCTCTACCTGAAGTGAAAACGGTAAAGCACCTGACGAAATCAAATCAGCTTGTTCTTGTGCTTCCTCTTTTGTAAAGTTACCTTTAATAATTGGTGTTGGTGTATCTATTTTTGCTTGAACTGTCGGATAAGATATTACATCCTCATCAAGTAAAATAAATATAGGTTGTCCAATTAATCTTTCAGTAGCTTCAGCAAACTTTGCTTGAGCACTTGATGAAATTTGAAGTTGTATATAATATCCGTTTCCTTGCGTAGGATCATCAGATATAGCTCCATATAATGATTTTGCACCTTCTACATCAGCGCCTTCCATAACTACTTTAGAGGTATCCGGCATTAATGACGTATTCCCTTCTTCATCGGTTATTGTCATAGGTTCAACAAATTGAAGTTTAGCTGTTTTTCCTAAGAAATCACTAGCTTCCGCAGGGTCTTCAAATCCCGGAATTTCAACAATAATCATAGGATTTGCAAGATTGGTTTCATCAATTGTAACTGTTGCTTCATTTAATCCTTTTACATCTAATCTTTTTCTAAATACAGCTTGTGCCGTAGCTAATCCTTCACTTGTAATATTTTCACCGATCGGCTTATATACAAGTCTTACTCCACCAGCAATATCTAATCCCATTCTCATAGCGGATACTCCCGGAATAATTTGCTTCCCGGAAATATTAACTCCAAAATACGTGCCAAATCCTAAGGCAACCGTAATTACGAGAACAAGCAAAAGATATACAATACTTTTTGCTTTCATTTCTTATTTCCTCCCTTATTGTGTTTTATCTACCAAAATCATCAAATCTAAGTTCACGAGCCTTTTCATCGACACGCTTATTCTCTCTTTCTGTTTTAATTTCTTTTTTATTGTACATTAGCTGATTTATATCAATCATACATTGTTGCAAATCGAAATCATCTACAGCATCCAACATCTCAATCCGCTTATCGATTTGAGAATTAGCCTCATTTATTCTTTCAATGGAACTTTCAGGTTCCTTTTGCTCTTCAATTATAACTTTGTAAAAATCATTTCTTAGTGAGCAATAATTTAAAAACTCAGAAAGATTTGCTATCTTTGAAGCACTCATATTTGCAATCGAATATAGTTTCATGTCACTACCAATGCCATCCCATGTTTTATGTCCTGCATAATCCTCTAACGCATTCTTTAAGGACTTAGGGGTACTCGAATCATTTAATTTTTCATTTGTAAAACTAACTCTTGAATTACGAAATTTCATATACGTTCTAAGATATGGTACGGCATCCTGGCCGAAATTTCTTTCTAATATATCCTTAAACTGGCTGTTTACACTGCATTTCTCCTCTAATTCTTCTGTTGTATTATACTCAATTCGTTCAATTTCCTCTTCATTTAACTCACGCTTGTACTCTAAAGCATCTTTACTATTTGACAACGAGGCTTGACCTATAACAGAATCCAACAAGTTAACAACGTTATTTTTTACATTGTCTTCAGTGCAGTAATCTAGCATCATCGAAAAATTAGAAATATTGTTATTTAAGATTTCTTCTTTCTCACTATTTCTATCATACTTAGCGTATGGTAAATAACCACTTAACGCATCCATTATCTCTTCATTATTTATAGTGCTTCTATCCACTTCGCCGGTTAGTAAGTAAGCCCAAACAGTTGGATTAAATTTTTCCTCCTCCAAGAAAGTTTGCATATTAGGTTCATTTTTGATAGCAGTTTTTAATGTGTCTTCCGTATATTCATTATAAGCTGTTTCCGGGATATTATAATGTAAATATTGGGAATTATCATAATTCGCTTCAATAACCTCCACAATGCTGTTATACTCTTCACCATTTAAAAAATTATTAAACTTCTTTGTTTCATATATGTTCTTACCTGCAACCGCAGCCCCGGTGAGCGTAGAAATTGTTAACGCACCAACCGCAATTCTTCCCAAAGCATTTAGCTTACCACTTTTATCCTTAAATATTCTATTTGCAAAACTACGTTTTTGAGGCTTAGAAAAAGTCCTACGTCTATCTGAAGTGGCTCCACTACGCTGTGTAGCTTGGTTTGTCATTCTTTCTTTTAACATACGTTTATTCATAAAAAATCACTCCTAATCTTCAATAAGGCTTTTCCCTGTCATTTCAGGTGGAATCTCTTCTCCAAGTAATTGAAGCATAGTTGGTGCTAAATCACACAACGCTCCTTCTCTTACCTTCTTTGCATCGGTACCGATCAAAATAAACGGTGTGTCGTTTGTGGTATGCGAAGTAACAGGTTCATTTTTCTCATAATCAAACATAGCATCAGCATTTCCATGATCAGAAGTTATTAAAACATATCCATCTTGTTTTAGTACTGCATCTACAACTTTTCCAACGCACTCATCAGTAACTTCTACTGCCTTTTTAGCTGCTTCAAAATTGCCTGTATGTCCAACCATATCCGGATTAGCAAAGTTTAATATAACAACATCATAAATCTTCTTGTCAATCGCTTCTACTGCCTTAGCTGTAACCTCGTATGCACTCATTTCAGGTTGCATATCGTAAGTTGCTACCTTTGGAGAAGGAACTAGAATTCTATCTTCGCCCTCTGAAATATGCTCTACCCCACCATTAAAGAAGAAGGTAACATGTGCATATTTCTCAGTTTCAGCAATACGAAGTTGTCTGTAACCTTTTTGGCTTAAATATTCTCCTAACTTGTTAACTAAAACTTCCGGCTTAAACGCAACATGAACATTTTTTAAATTCTCATCATATTGAGTCATGCATACATAATATAATGGAAAATATCCTTTTTTACGTTTAAAATCATCAAAATCTTCATTCATAAGAGCCCAAGTAATTTCTCTTGCTCTATCTGTTCTAAAATTGTAGAAAATAATAGAATCATTAGCATCAATGGTAGCAACAGGCTTGCCGTTTTCAGTAATAACAACCGGTTTCATAAACTCGTCTGTCTCATTCTTTGCGTATGATGCTTCAATAGCTTCAATAGGATTTTCAAAAGTCTCGCCCTCGCCCATAACCATTGCGTTATAGCCAAGTTCAAGTCTCTCCCATCTCTTATCTCTATCCATTATGTAGTATCTTCCCATAACAGTAGCGATTTTTCCTACTCCGATTTCCTTTAAAGTCTTTTGAAGTTCTTCCACAAATCCTTTTCCACTTGTTGGCGGAACATCTCTTCCATCTAAGAAGCAATGTACATAAACATCCTTTAGGCCATTTTCCTTAGCCAATTTAAGCAATGCAGTCAAATGACTTGTGTGACTATGAACGCCACCAGTAGAAAGTAAACCATATAAATGTAATTTAGAGTTATTCTTTTTGCAATTTTCAATAGCTCCCAAGAATTCTTCTTTCTTAAAGAAATCTCCATCCTCAATAGACTTTGTAATACGAGCAAGTTCTTGATATACAACTCTTCCTGCTCCCATATTCATATGTCCAACCTCAGATGTTCCCATTTGACCATCAGGTAGTCCAACAGCTCGTCCGCTTGTTTTTAATCTTGAATTAGGATACTTCTTCATATAATAATCCAAATTAATTTTATTTGCCGCTGCAATAGCATTTCCTTTAGTTTCAGGATTTATTCCAAAGCCGTCCATAATTACAAGTGTAACTAATTTATTTTTCATCTTCTTTTTCTCTCTCCTTAAAAATTCTTTCTAATCTGTCCGTAATGCCATACATATAAGACGATTCATTAGAATACGTATTACCATCAACATCTTGAAGTAACTTACAAATCTCCCTTGTACTATCAATAAACTGTTTGAAATAATTGGTATTGCCAGTATACTTATCCACATTGTATCCTAATTCTATATACAACGGAATTTTTGTCGTAACACTCTCAATTTCACTATTCGAATCAGTAACATAGCTATGTGGCAAAGATTCTAGTTTCCCTATAAACTTTTTTTCTTCACTAGTAATACCATCTTGGGCAAGTGCAATTCCTATAAACAAATCATGCATATCTTCTTCTGCATCACATAGGATTTCTTCCAATTCGCCTTTGAAAATAGGATATTTATCACTTAAAATATAAGCTTCCTCTATTTTTTTATGTAGTTTGGTATATAGTTCATAGGCTTGTTCTGTGCATAATTCTTTATCCAAAGCTTATTCACTTCCTTATCCTTTTACTATTTCACTAAAATCGTCAACTTTAAGACTTGCTCCCCCGACTAATCCGCCATCAATGTCTGATGTTGTAAATAATTCATGTGCATTATTAGGCTTTACGCTTCCGCCATATTGGATTCTTACATTTTCAGCCACTTCTTTATTATACAGTTCTTCAACTACACTTCTAATAAACTTACAAGCTTCATTAGCATCTTCAGAAGAAGCTGTTTTTCCTGTTCCAATTGCCCAAACAGGTTCATACGCAATTACCATATTACTTACTGCTTCAGCCGATATATCTTTTAATGCACCTGTTGTTTGTGTTTCTAACACCTTATGAGTAACTCCGCTTTCTCTTTCTTCTAAAGTTTCTCCAACACACACAATAGGTTTTAGTTCATATTTTAATGCCGCTTTTAATCTATTATTTACAGTTTCATCAGTTTCACCAAAATATTGCCTTCTTTCGGAATGTCCAATTATAACATATTCAACTCCAGCTTCTTTTAACATTTCTCCGGAAATTTCACCTGTAAATGCTCCATTATCTGCCCAGTGAATGTTTTGGGCTCCAACTTTGATGTTGGTACCTTTAGTTGCCAAAACTACTGTCGACAAAGATGTAAATGTAGGGCACACAACAACATCTGCCGTAGCATCTTTTACTTTGTCCTTAAGACCATTTACAAACTCAATTGCTTCAAGTGCTGTTTTGTTCATTTTCCAATTTCCTGCAACAATTTTTTTACGCATACTACATTCCTCCTAAAATTTATTTTCTTTTTTTCATTTTTATCAAAAAAATTACAACTCCCAAAATTGCCATAAAAATTATCACAAAAACTGTTGTCGCTATCGTTTGTGCCATAGAAAGGGTATCATATACCGGATTTAGTGCAGTACCTAATATCGAACTTGTTTTACTCATTACTTACTATCTCCTTTCAATACAAGATATTGACAAAATGTATTCTTAACTTATTTATTATTCAAGCAATCAATTCCAGGTAATACTTTTCCTTCAATAAATTCTAATGACGCTCCGCCACCTGTAGAAACGTGAGTCATTTTATCCGATAGGCCAAATTTTTCAACAGCAGCGGCAGAATCTCCACCACCAATGATTGTTATAGCCTCTGTGTTATCCGCAAGCGCTTGTGCAACTTTAATCGTTCCGTTAGCAAAAGTGCTTATTTCAGAGAATCCCATAGGCCCGTTCCAAATAATAGTTTTATATTCACTAATAATCTTTGCAAATTCTTCAGCAGACTTTGGTCCAATATCAAGTCCTTCCCAACCATCCGGTATATCATTTGTAGGGACAACTTTAGTCTCAGTGCCTTCTACTATCTCTTTTGCACAAAGTGTATCATTAGGTAAATAAACCTTTACTCCCTTTGCTTTTGCCTTTTCTAATATTTCCTTAGCTAAATCTAACTTGTCTGTTTCACAAATAGATTCGCCAACATTTCCACCTAAAGCTTTAGTAAATGTATAAGTCATACCTCCACCAATCATTAGAGCATCTACTTTATCTAATAAATTCTCAATCACTCCGATCTTAGAAGAAACTTTTGCACCACCTAAAATAGCTAAGAATGGTCTTCTTGGGCTTTCTAGGGCATCTCCCATAATTTCGATTTCTTTCTGAATTAAATATCCACATACAGCAGGTAAATAGTTAGCTACACCAGCAGTTGAAGCATGTGCACGATGAGCAGTACCAAATGCATCGTTTACATATATTTCAGCAAGAGAAGCAAGTTCTTTAGCAAATGTAGGGTCATTTGCTTCTTCCTCAGCATGTGTACGAACATTTTCAAGTAACATTACATCTCCGTCTTTTAATTCAGTAACTTTAGCCTTTGCATCCTCTCCAATTACATCCTTTGCGAATGGGACCTCCCTATTTAAAAGTTCAGATAATCTCTTAGCAACAGGAGCTAATGTTTGCTTATCCTTCGTCTTTCCTATATGTGAGCAAAGAATTACTTTAGCGTTATGGCTTATTAAATATTTAATTGTAGGTAATGCTTCTGTAATTCTTCTGTCGTCAGTTATCTTTGACTTATCATTAACATCTAGAGGCACGTTAAAATCACAACGCACTAAGACTCTTTTTCCACTAACATCAATATCTTCAATAGTTTTTTTATTCATTTTTATTCCTCCCTAAAAATTAGATTTATTATCCAATTCAAAGTCTATCACAACAAAATTATCAAGTCAATTAATTCTCAAAGTTATTGTCATACGATATGATTAATTTTTTCATATAATCTTATTTGCATTTTTTGTACAACAAAATTACATTTCAAACAATGACATTTGATTACTTTGAGGAATTCCTCTTAAGCATCCAAAGTTTTTAAGTAAATCCATTACCACTTTACCGGCGTGAGACTTTGCTTGAAGTTCATCGATACAATCGAATGTATCCTCATTGACCGTCTTATATATCCCCTCAGCAGCGACTTCTCCCAGTCCCGGGATACTATTTAATGGTGGCCTTATTCCTTCTTCTTCTACCAAGAACTTTGTGCTGTGGGACTTACGCAAGTCAACATCTAAGAATTTGATTTTTCTTTCATACATTTCTAGAACCAGTTCCAAAACAGGATACATTTCTTTATCCTTATTTTGTGCTTGATTCCCTTGTTGTTCAATTTCTTTCATTTTGCATTTTACTTTATCCTTACCAAAGCACATTATATCGTAATCGAATTGTTTAGCTCTTATTGAAAAATATGCGGCATAATAAGCCTTTGGAATATGTACCTTAAACCACGCAATTCTAAAAGCCATCGTTACATAAGCTGCAGCGTGTGCTTTAGGGAACATATACTTAATTTTCTTACAAGATTCCATATACCATTCCGGGACATTATGTTCACGCATTAGTGCCTCATATTCTTTCCATTTTTCAGGGTCTTTTGTAGCTTTACCCTTACGAACAACCTCCATAATTTTAAATGCTGAGTTAGGCTCTAATCCGCACTTCATTAAATAAACCATAATGTCATCTCTCGTACAAACCGCTTCGCTAAGGGTTGTTATTCCTTGGTTTATAAGGTCTTGAGCATTACCAAGCCAAACATCAGTACCGTGTGATAATCCAGATAATCTAATTAATTCCTCAAATGTTGTAGGTTTTGTGTCAAGTAACATTCCTCGGCTAAATTTTGTACCAAATTCCGGTACACCATATGTTCCAACCTCAGAACCAATTTGCTCCGGAGTAACTCCAAGTGCTGTTGTAGAACTAAAAATACTCATAGTTTCCTTATCATCCAGTGGAATTGTCTTAGGATCTACCCCTGTTAAATCTTGGAGCATTCTTATAATTGTCGGATCATCGTGACCCAGTATATCAAGTTTTAATAAGTTTTGGTCTATTGAGTGATAATCAAAATGCGTAGTTATAATGTCTGAATCAGGGTCGTCTGCCGGATGTTGCACAGGACAAAACTCAAATATTTCTCTTCCCTTTGGAACAACTATAATTCCTCCAGGATGCTGACCGGTAGTTCTCTTTATACCAGTACATCCAACCGCGAGTCTCTCTATTTCAGCATTAGACACTTGCTTTCCACGTTCCTCAAAATAATTTTTAACATATCCATATGCAGTTTTATCAGCCACAGTTCCTATTGTACCTGCTTTAAAAGTAGTGCCTTTACCAAAAATTACTTCCGTATATCTATGTGCTATGCCTTGATACTCTCCAGAGAAATTTAAGTCTATATCGGGTTCTTTATCTCCATTAAATCCCAAGAATGTTTCAAATGGTATATCCATTCCATCCTTGGCAAACTTAGTACCACACTTAGGGCAATTTTTGTCCGGCAAGTCAAATCCATTCTTAACTCCATAATCAGTAAAGTCTGAAAATTTACAATTTGGACATCTATAATGTGGTTGAAGTGAATTAACCTCAGTAATACCAGTCATATACGCAACAAGCGAAGAACCAACCGAACCTCTTGAACCTACTAAGTATCCGTCTTCATTAGACTTCCAGACCAATTTTTGTGCAATAATATACATAACTGAGAATCCATTTTTTATAATAGAATCCAATTCTTTATCCAATCTGGTTTGAACAATCTCAGGTAGTGGATCGCCATAAAGTTCATGTGCCTTATTATAAGCTATATCCTTAATTGTCTGTTCGCAACCGTCGATATGAGGCGGACATTTTTCAGGCGAGATAGGTTTTATTTTATCGCACATATTAGCGACCTTATTTGTATTTGTTACAACAACCTCATAAGCCTTCTCTTCGCCTAAATATTGAAATTCTTTTAACATTTCTTCGGTAGTACGTAAAAATAACGGTGCTTGTTCATCAGCATCTTTATACCCTTGACCTGCCTCCAAAATTCTTCTATATATTTCATCTTGTGGATCCATAAAGTGAACATCACAAGTTGCTACGACAAGCTTATTTTGTTTATCGGCTAAATCCACAATCTTTTTATTTATTTCTATTAATGTATCCTCCGATTCTACCAAGCCATTTCGTAGCATATATGCATTATTACCAAGAGGTTGAATTTCTAAATAATCATAATAAGAGGCAATTTCTTCTATTTCTTCTTCAGGCTTTCCGTCTACTATTGCTCGATAAAGTTCGCCCTCACTACAAGCACTTCCTACTATAAGTCCTTCTCTTAGTTCCTCTAGCATAGACTTTGGAATTCTTGGTTTCTTATAGAAATAATTTAAATGCGAATAAGAAATCAATTTATATAAATTTTTAAGTCCGGCATAATTTTTTGCAATAATTATAATATGATAAGAAGGCAATTTTTTATAGTCCATCTTAAATTTATCATCAAAATCATCAATTATAGTAGCTCCTTGTTCCTTAGCCACATCTATAATTTTATTAAATACCGCAACTAGTGTCTTAACATCGTCTAACGCACGGTGTGCAACATCAACTTTTATGTTTAATGAATCGGCGATAACTCCTAACTTATACTTCTTTAACTCAGGGAAAATCGCCTTAGAAAGCCTTAATGTATCTATATATGTATTATTTAATTCATATCCATACTTTTTGAAATTATATTTTAGATATCCAATATCAAAATCGGCATTATGTGCAACAAGTACACTATCCCCTATAAACTCAATTATCTGAGGTATAATCTTATCAATAGTCTCAGCATCTTTTACCATATCATCTGTTATATGAGTAATCTCAACTACTTCTTGTGGGATTGGCTTTTCAGGATTTACAAATGTTTCAAATGTATCAATAATCTTTCCGTCTTTTATTTTAATAATTCCTACCTCTGTTATTTTTTCAGTAAAGTGTGAAATACCGGTAGTTTCCAAGTCCAATACGCAGTAAGTCGTATCAATTTCCTGCTTTTTAGAATCAAATACAGCCGGGTCTTTATCAGGTACAAAATAGCCCTCCACACCATACAAAATCTTTATGTCTGCTCCGGTTTTCTCTAAATATTTATGTGCCTCTGGAAAACTCTGAACAACCCCATGGTCAGTTATAGCCATCGCTTTCCAACCCCAAGATATTGCGCGTTTTACTAAATCTTCGCAAGATGTAATTGCATCCATTTGACTCATTTTAGTATGTAAATGTAATTCAACACGTTTTTCTTCTGCTGTATCCATTCTCTTCTCTTCTGGTTGTGATGGAACATCAACAACAGTTTTAACTATTACAGTTACTTCTTTCGCAAACTCATCATATCTTGCAGAACCTTCTACTCTTACTGCCTTTGCTTTTTTCAATTTACCAAATACAACTTCCGAATCATCTTTCTTAGGAAAAAATTTGCAAGTAATTGTACTTGTCCTATCAAATATATTAAATGATACTATATCATTTTGCTTCTTACCGGAAATCATTTCAGGACTTAGCATACTTCCTTCTAGTACTACTTTTAATTCTTCTCCAGGATTAACTTGTGGTATATTAACAATTTTATAGTATTGAGAATTCATCTTTAAACTTGAACCAAATATTATCGGGCTTTCTTCTCCCTTTACTCGTTTTATTTCTTCGAGCTTACTTGTTTCATGATTTTCGGTTGTTATTTCTGTTAGTTTGGGGCGAGGTACAAAAGTTTTTCCGTCGGATGTAGTCATAGTCTTTTGAGCAGGATTATTCGCTACGTTTTGTGCTGTTTCTTTATTACTTTGTTCAACTTGCTCTAAAAGCACTTTTTCTTGAAGCTTTTGCATATTCCTATACTTTTCCTCAAAGTCAGAACTGTCGCCACTTTCAAATTTAACAATATAATTTTTATTATACATATTCTTGAAAACACGTTGAAAAAAGACATTCATTTTCTTTGTTTCTAATATGTAAGCTAGTTTATTAACAACACTTACAAGTATGTGATTGCCCTCTATTTTTAATTTGCTATGGCCTAATGCACTTGCAACTAATGGTTCACGTCTTCCAACATATCTTATTAAATCTTTCCACACTGCTTCAATATTTTGTTCTACTTCTAAATCGTTATATTCTATATTGAATAATGTAAAATTCAAATTAAACTTCTTAATAGCATATTCCTCAAATGAAATCATATCATTTAATCCTATAGGGCTACTAGCGATTAGATCAAGTTGCAACACATTTTGTTTTTTATGTAATTTTAACTCTTTAATTTCAGCCGATTTCAAATTATTTTCAATTGAATAATCACTAAAAGTCTCCCTCATAAATCTGGACATTTTTCCACTTCATTCTCCTTTTTAGTTCTCGTAAAAACATATATATTTTATAGAATTAAATCGATAATGTCAAAGCAAAAAAACGGAAATTTAAAGCAAAAAGCTCGGCAAAAACCGAGCTTTTAAGCTTAATTATTTTCCTTTGTTTTATTTTTTTCTACTAGTTGTTCTACAATTTCCTTGTAGTGTCTCTTCTCTGCTTTCTTTTCCTTCATATACTTCTCAACAGAGTCGATGATAAACTTGTCATCTACATTTTTCCTATCAAGTTCGTTTTCTGAATAGCAAATTTCAACACAAGCTTTCATTTTGACATACGGAGAGGTCATAAAATTTTCTGTGTAATAAAGCTTTGCAATTTCTTCCATCAAATCCGTAATTTCGATAATTGTATATCTTAATTCAAGTTCCTCGATGGAAAATTCCTTACCACTATTTAATCTCCAAACAAGCTTAGGATACCAATCCCCTTCTTCGTCTGCAAGAGTCATTTGCGTAATAGGAGAAATTGCCATCCATTTTCCGCAGAAATTAATTCCATACTGCTCTTGCAACTGGAAAAATCTCGCTCTTCCTGCATCAGTAACCATTTTTACGATAAAATAGTCCCTAATAGGCAAACCGAATTCAGTATGTCCGATACAACCTGCGTTTGCACCCTTGTAAAACTTACGTGCCATTATATTGTCCTCCTTGACATATATAAATTAAAATTTATACTCGGAGGCTTTCACCTTCGAGTATTCCCTCGAAGGTATGCAAAAAACTACCTTCCATACCATTTTATCACATTATGTAAATTACTGCAATCATTTTTATAGAATTTTTGATTTTTATGATTAATTTTTAATAAAAATAGATAAAAGCAAAAATTTCGGGTCAAAAAATAAGCCTAGCTTTCGCTAGGCTCATTCTCGTTATCTTTCCCTCTCTTTCTCATCTCTTGGTGGATAGATGAACTCTTTTACGGCCTGGATTATCGCCCAATCTTCCGGATTGTCAGGATCTAGCATCCTTTCTGAAGAAAACTCTAAGAGGATGCGATTCACATACGGGCTATCTGAACCAAGCCGACGTGCAAGGGCCGCGTTTCCCTTAACCAAATCCGTCATCTCGGTGATCTCGTATCTAACCGTCAAATCCTTAAGCGGAATTTCCTTTCCCGCTTTGATATAAACGGGCTCATAATACGGCGGGTCGTCATAATTATTGCGGTAAACTTTAGCGAGTTCGACTTTCTTCCAAACGCCGTTTTCTACAATGCCATATATTTTATGGACTTGGAAATAATCGCCGTCTTGAAAGTCGTTGCGAGGCACCACTCGTACGATAAAGTAATCGCGAATCGGATAGCCATTCGCCGTGTGTCCAATGCAACCTGCCTCATAGCCACAATAACATCTTGTCATCTCTTCCATTATGTCGTCCTCCTTGACATATAAATAAAATTTATACTCGGAGGCTTTCACCTTCGAGTACATTACTCGAAGGTACTGAAAAATTTTACCTTCACGGATATTATATCACATTATGTAAATTTTTGCAACTATTTTTATTCTATTATGCTAAAGGGTATGATTAATTTTTGATAAAATCCTATATATTAATTTTTGAAAATGTCCCAAATA
>CAVHFU010000018.1:0-26142 GCA_963635575.1 bacterium
TTGGAAGGACATTTTCTCAAATGATATATAAGGACATTATCATAAATGAATTAGATTTACAGCCCCTTTTTTTTTCAAACAATTGACATCTTTTCTCCAAAATTGTACAATTTAAATGTTGTAGAAATGAGATAATCAAAAGATAAATCAGGAGGAAAACACGAATGAGAACTAATGGAAAAATCGAGGAGATTTACAAGGTTATAAATGGCGAACACAAGGATCCATTTTCAGTTTTAGGAATGCATGTAATAACGGAAGGGAAAAAGAAATGTGTTACTGTAAGGGCATATTTGCCTTTCGCAAAAAGTTGTTATTTAATTGATTTAGATAATAATGAAAAGTTAGAAATGGATTTGATTGATGATTTTGGCTTTTTTGAAATAATACTTAAAGATAGAAAAGAAATGTTTAAATATAAATTAATGACTTTGGATAACTATGGAGTATCGTATACTTTCTATGATCCATATTCATTTTGGCCGGTTATCACTGACTATGATTTGTACCTATTTAATGAAGGTAAAAACATGAGAATCTTTGATAAACTTGGTGCGCACATAATGACAGTTGATGGAGTTACAGGTGTTTTATTTGCAGTTTGGGCTCCGTCTGCTAAGAGAGTTAGTGTAGTTGGTAATTTTAATGGTTGGGACGGAAGAAGATACCAAATGCGTATGCGTGGCACATCCGGAGTTTGGGAAATATTTATCCCTGAAATTGGAGAATGGGAATATTATAAATATGAGATTAAAGCCCAAAACGGCGATGTTTTCCTAAAGGCAGATCCATACGGATACTTTGCAGAATTAAAACCTAAGACGGCATCTATTGTATTTAATCTTGATAAATATACTTGGAATGACAGTGAATGGATGGAAAAACGTCCATTTGGAGATAACAGGCAAAAACCAATGTCAATATATGAGGTACATCTTGGCTCTTGGATGAAACCTGTACATAATGATGAAGATTCATATTTTAATTACAGAGAACTTGCAGATAGATTAATTCCGTATGTGAAAGAGATGAATTACACACATATTGAATTACTACCGGTTGCAGAGCATCCATTTGATGGTTCTTGGGGATACCAAGTTTGTGGGTATTATGCAGCAACAAGTAGATATGGTACTCCTGAAGATTTAATGTACTTTATAGATAAATGCCATAATGAAGGAATGGGGGTATTAGTAGACTGGGTACCTGCACACTTTCCTAAAGATGCACATGGTTTAGCTCGTTTTGACGGCTCTGCTGTATATGAACATGCTGACCCTAAGCAAGGTGAGCATCCTGACTGGGGAACACTTATTTTTAATTTTGGAAGAAACGAAGTTAAGAACTTCTTAATAGCAAACGCCCTATTTTGGTTTGAAAAGTATCATGTAGACGGACTAAGAGTTGATGCTGTTGCTTCTATGCTTTATTTAGATTATGGTAAAAAAGAGGGAGAATGGATTCCTAATAAATGGGGTGGCAGAGAAAACATTGAAGCTATTGATTTTATGAAGGAATTAAATAAAGAAGTTTATGCTAAATTTCCTAATGCTATAATGGCTGCGGAAGAGTCTACTTCTTGGGCATTAGTAACAAAACCTACATATATTGGGGGACTTGGATATAGCTTTAAGTGGAATATGGGTTGGATGAATGATTTCTTAAGATATATGAGCATGGATCCAATATATAGAAAATATCACCACACATTAATTACATTCTCTATGTGGTATGCTTATTCTGAAAACTTTATATTAGTTTTATCTCATGATGAAGTTGTCCATGGAAAATGTTCAATGCTTAGCAAAATGCCGGGAGACTACTGGCAAAAGTTTGCAAACCTTAGAACTGCATATGGCTTTATGTATGGTCACCCGGGTAAGAAATTAATGTTCATGGGAGATGAGTTCGGTCAATTTATCGAGTGGAACTATCATCAAGGATTAGACTGGCATTTACTCGAGTATGATATGCACAAAAAAATGCAAACATACGTTAAAGATTTAAATGCTTTATATAAAAATACTAAGGCTATGTGGGAACTTGATTGCGAAGAAAGAGGCTTTGAATGGATAGATTGTAACGATGCCGAGAGAAGCGTGATTTCATTCCTAAGACGAGATAGTGAAGGAAATGAGTACATCTTTGTTTCTAATTTTACGCCGGTTAAATACGATGGATATAGAATTGGTGTTCCAGGAAGAGGATTCTACAAGGCAGTATTTAACAGCGATGATGAGAAGTATGGCGGAAGCGGAGTAAATAATGGTGATGGATTATACGCTGATGATACAGCATGGCATGGCAGACTTAATTCAATAGTTATGAGTGTTCCACCACTTGCAACAGCTATATTCAAAAAAATGTAAGGAAAATTTAGAACACATATTGACTTTTATGTAAACTAAATATATAATAAGAGTATGAAATCCGAAAGGGCAAACCAATCGAAAGGTTGGGACGCAAAACTACGGTCCTAATGTCGTAAGACGATGGAAGCCGGGTCGCCGAAGATATAGAGTTGATTTTTAACTCCGCTTTGGTAGCCCAAAGTGGAGTTTTTTATTAGACTTTTTAAGGCTAAAGAATCGGCCTTTCGGATTATAAATTTCATGAGAGGAAAGCAAGCCGCTAATGATTCCCGATGGGCGAACGTAGTAGACACTACTTTTCTCCATGATATCTTTTAAGGAAAGGAGTAGCTTTTCTTTTACAATTGAATATGGAAGGTGGCGGATTGATAAGAAGTCTCGTGACTTCTTCAACAGAAAAATGAGTAACCCCCGATGAGGGGGTTTTTACTTTTAAATAGCGAGTAGACAAAACACGTAAAATGTGGTAAAATTAATTTAAATAATATCCTGTTGCGTGGAGGGATGACAATGAGGAAAATTATATGTATGCTTATTATGGTGTGTGTAATATTTAATTTAGGTTATGCTAAGGAAGAATATACTGATTTAAAAGATCCTAAGAATACTGATGGGAAGGAAGAAAAATTGACCGAGTATAGAGATGATTACGTATATTTAACGTCTAGCACTCGAGATTTTAATGGTATGGGATTTAAAAGTTTTCAACAAGGGGTATGTAGAGGCGAAGATTATTTAAAATGCGATGATAGAGAGGATAAGGGTTATGCCATTACCGGAGGGCTAAGATTTATAGAAAAGCCAGATGGCGAGTTCTCTAAAATGGAGCACGAGGGAATAGATAGCCAGAATTATAGTAAGACTGTAGTTAAGGAAGTCTTTGAGTGTGATGATGATGAATGCGAATATTGTGGGAAAAGTGTTTCTTTTAAATTATATAAAGCGTATTCAGAAGAGCAGTTTAATAAAATAAAAAAACCTTCTGGAAACGGAATTTGTGAGCATATTACCGGTGCAATAGGGGCAGCTTTAGACGAATATGAAAAAGAGTATATTAGAAAAAGTGAGAGCGAAAAAACTATTTATTATGTTTGCCAAGGCATGCCGACCGGAATACCTGCTATTGCGTTAGTTACGTCTATCGATGAGAGGAGTGAAGACAACGATCTATGGGTTGCAGTTTTTAAACCTACTAGGGTTAGAGATGATTTGGTGTTGTATAATGCCGGAGTATTCCAGATTTTCGACTCGGCTTGTAATCCTCATATAAAGCATACTGCTGCTGAACTTACGGTGGCGGAGGCAGAAGTGATAGACACGGTAGAGTATTTCATGGGGGTATCGGAAGAGTCTCTTAGGGGTTTAGCTTTTTATAAGGATACTCTTGTAGAGGGAACGATATCAGTATACAGATTTTTAATCGCATGTAATAATTGCTCTACTTGTGAGAGATGTATAGAATTAGAATATGGTGAAATGAATACATATGTAGCTTATGGCGAAATACCTGAATTTTACTTATCAAGGGGATGCCCTATACATTCGTGTTGTTTCGTTTATGATTATCCGGTGGCATTACCTGATGAATATGAAGGAATAAAATGCCCTGATTTGAAACTCGAAGGGGAAAAATATATAGCGTGTGAAGACCATACTTGTAAAAGATGGTTACAACATTCCGATTATAGGGAAAATTTTGCACCACAATCGTGCACAAGAGTAGTGGCTGGGCGTGCTATAAATGATACGGGCTCAGGAGCGAAATTAATACGTTATACGGGTCAGGTTGATGAGGGAGTATCAGAGGTGTTCGGGCACATTGTTATAATAGATGGCGGATATTCGGATTATTGTGTTAATCATATGTGTAATGCGTTCTTTTGCGATCAGCCTAGAGAGGACTCAGAATCGTATGCCGCAAAGTATGATAAGCAAGCAAATAAAGTTACGATGCCAAATGAATATTGTAGCGGTCATAAGAATGGATGTGTAGTCGTGTGTCAATACAAAGGGCAACCGATATATAAAGGTAGAGAAGTAGCAACAGGAGCTGCAATAGAACAGATAGAACAGGCACGGCGTGAAGGTAGGTATACTTTCTGCGGTAAAACTGTTACGCAAACTTATTATGCTTTTATCCAACCTGACGCAATGATATGTGAAGACTGTTATAATAAAATGTCGAAGAATGAATTGAATGCTAAAAATGATTATTTTAATGTGGGAACGTGTTCTAGTTGTGGCGAATTGGGGGTTAATAAATTTACCGGAAAACAGTCTACTACTTGTGCGACATGTATAGATTTTGCTGATTTTAATATTATATCTAAAAATATAAAAAATTATAATTATTCTAATGTACGAGGGAACCAATATGATCGACGGTGTGAATTTAACGTACAGCGTTTTTCGGGTGATGATACATCACTGTGCGGTGAACGGTGTGTAAAAGAGCGACGGTACTGCTACTGGCATTTGTGCGATACAGATGATTGTGTGGAACCGGTAAAGTATAATGGAGCATATTTCTGTGAAAAGTGTGTATCTAATTTATAAGTAATATAATTAAAAAGAGGCTGGTTTATAGCCTCTTTTTCGTTTCATTAAACAGTATTTGTGAAAGTTTAAATAATACAGATAAAATTAGGAATATGCTTATTGCGTTTAATATTCTTGAAGACTCCACTGAATTCCACTGAATATTGCAGGAAACATTTAATGGAATTAAGACTGCAAAACGCGTGTAGCTTATTAATAGAAATGTTATAATTCCTGATAAAATTCCTTGAATTGCTTTGCCAAGTAAATATTTAATAAAACTAATTGATGTACTTCCGATTATGCTTAGAGTTTGAAAGTGTATGCTCATTCCTCCAAACCCTATTAGGATTGAAGTTATAATTAGTTTTTGTAGCAACGGCGTATTTGCCATTGCTGTTTTGTTTACTCCATTTGTGACTTCAAGTAAACCTGTTATTAACGAAGTGGATGTTTCTACATTTAGCCACGGAAGTGTTATAAATGAGAGAACTTTGCTTTGCTCTATTAAAGCCGATATTAAAGAAAATAAGATTATAAATCCACCTACTAAAAGAACGGTATCAATTGACTTTTTTATTGTATCATTTAGGGTACTCCCGATATCAGATAGCTTTATTGCCTTAAATTCTATCGGATAGCTGTTTCTCATTTCACTAATTCTTGGTTTAGTAAAGCTAATAGTGAAACCTACTAGTATTGCACTTAGATAGTGAGCTAGAAGTAGTAGTATTCCTATGTAAACATTTTTATATAAACCTATGCCGACAGCACCTAGCATAAATAATGGTCCTGTGTTATTTACAAACATTATTAAATGATTTGCGTCATTCTTGGTTATTTCGTTTTTTGAAAGTAAATCTACAGTTACTTTTGCACCTATTGGATAGCCTCCTGTCATCCCTAAAAAGACAGCTAGTATCGATATTCCGGGGAGTTTAAAGATTAATTTCATAATTGGAGAAAATATTTTTTGAAATAGAAATGGAAGCGCTGTTTTTTGAATTAAATCCGCTAAAATCATAAATGGAAAGAGAGATGGAATTATTATTGTTCCCCATAGTGTAAGTGCTGATTTTGTGGCGTTTATCATATTTGATGGTGAAATTATACAAAACAGTACAAGTATTGATATTAAAAGCGTAAATACGTATTTTTTCATAACTTTTCTCCCCTTTACGGTTAATTTATATTGCAAATATCATAAAAAAATGCCATACTATAAAAAGAGGTGTTTGTAATGGGTATTCCTACAGTTGATGAGATAATAGAACGTGTTAATGTTTATTCAAAAACCAAAGATCATGAATTAATAAGAAAAGCATATGATTTCGCAAAAAAGGCTCACGAAGGTCAACTTCGTGAGTCTGGAGAGCCTTATTTTAAACATCCTGCAAAGGTTGCACTTATTCTGACGAGCTTTGAACTTGATGATGCGTCTATTTGTGCTGGTTTACTTCATGATGTGATAGAAGATACGGATTACACGTATGATGATATAAAGAATGAATTTGGGGAGGAAATTGCGACATTAGTTAATGGTGTTACAAAGCTTGGAAAAATTCCTTACAATACTAAAGAAGAGCAACAGGCTGAGAATTTAAGAAAAATGTTTATGGCAATGGCAATGGATATTAGAGTTATATTCGTGAAACTTGCTGATAGACTTCATAATATGAAAACACTAGGATATACTGATAAGCAAAAGCAGATTGAAAAAGCGAAGGAAACCCTTGAAATTTATGCGCCTTTGGCTCATAGATTAGGTATGTATTCTATTAAATGGGAACTTGAGGATTTATGCTTAAGATACATCGATCCAGATGCATATTATAAATTGGTTGAGGCTATTTCTCAACGCCGTAATGAAAGGGAAAAGTTTATAAAAGATATAATTGAAAAAATAAGAGAAAAGTTGGCTGAGGTAAATATAGAGGCTGATATAGAGGGGAGACCTAAGCATTTTTACAGTATATACAGAAAAATGAAGGAACAAAACAAAGAAATTGACCAAATTTATGATTTGTTTGCACTTAGAGTTATTGTTAATTCGGTGAAGGACTGTTATGCTGTTTTAGGAATTGTTCATGAAATGTACAGGCCTCTTCCGGGAAGATTTAAGGATTATATTGCTATGCCTAAGGCTAATGGATATCAGTCTTTACACACAACACTGGTTGGAAAAACTGGACATCCGTTTGAAATACAAATTAGAACTTGGGATATGCATAGAACTGCAGAATACGGACTTGCTGCACATTGGAAATATAAAGAAAAGACTACGGATAAGACAGATTCATTTGATGAAAAGATGAGTTGGATAAGACGTACTGTTGAGTGGCAAAAGGAAACTAAAGACGGAAAAGAGTTTTTAGATAGCTTAAAGTTAGATTTATTTAGTGATGATGTTTTTGTGTTTTCGCCAAAAGGCGATGTTTACCAACTTCCAGTACATTCTACTCCTATTGATTTTGCGTATAGAGTTCATAGTGAAATCGGGAATAAGATGGTTGGAGCTAGAGTAAATGATAAGATGGTTCCTATTGGATATGAACTTCAAAATGGCGATGTGGTTGAAATCATTACTTCTTCGAGTTCAAAAGGACCTAGTCGTGATTGGCTTAACATTGTAAAAAGTGCTAATGCACGTGCTAAGATGATACAATGGTTTAAGAAAGAAGGATATGAAGAAAACGTTGAAAGTGGTAGGGAAGTTGTTGAAAGAGAGTTAAAGAGACTACGTTTACAATTTAATGATTTGTTTAAGCCTGAATGGGTAGATATTCTTCTAAAGAAATATACATTTAATAAATTAGACGATTGTTTTGCTGCAATTGGTTACGGAGCTATTCCTGTTGGAAAGATTATTGGAAGGCTTCGTGAAGAGTATGATAATGAAAAGAAGGCTCAGCTACCTCCTGAGGTTAATGTAAATATAAAGCCGGAGGAAGATAGAAAAGTTAGAAAAGCACCACCTAGCGGAATTATTGTAAAGGGTATAGATAATTGCTTGGTAAGATTATCTAAATGTTGTAATCCACTACCTGGTGATGAAATTGTGGGATATATCACTAAGGGACGAGGAGTTTCTGTCCATAGAAGCGATTGTCCAAATGTAACTAACTATACAGATGATATAAATAGATTAATTGATGTTGAGTGGTATAAAGCAAAGAATTCAGAATATGTTGCTGAAATAGAAGTTTTTGCAAATGATAGAAATGGATTGTTTGGAGAAGTTTCTGCCGCTGTTAATGATGCTAAGGGTAAGATAAATGCTATTAATGCGCGTGTTACTCAGGAAAGAGTTGCGGTATTCCAACTTGAGGTTCAATTAACTGATATTGACCATTTAAACAAGGTAATTAAGGCTATTCGAAAAGTAGATAGTGTTTATGAGGTTAGAAGAAAGAAGTAAATTGAGAGGAAGATTTTATGAGAGTTTTTGTTCAAAGGGTTAAATATGCGTCTGTGAAGGTGGATGGTGAGATAAAGGGTGAGATTAAGCAAGGGCTTTTGGCTTTTGTTGGTGTTAAGCAGGGAGATACTGACAAGGATTTAGAGTTTTGTGTTAATAAGCTTGTTGGGCTTAGAATTTTTGAGGATGAAAATGAGAAGATGAATTTGTCAGTTAAAGATATTAATGGGGAGATTTTGATTATTTCTCAATTTACGTTATATGGCGAGACTAAAAAGGGCTTTAGGCCTAGCTTTATTATGGCTGAAGAACCGGTTAAGGCTAATGAGATGTATGAGAAATTTATTAAGAGGACTAAAGAAATGTCTAATCTTAAGGTGGCAAATGGTGTGTTTGGTGCTGATATGAAGGTCGAACTGCTAAATGACGGACCTGTTACTATTTTAATTGAAAGCTAAGGGGATAATTATGATTAAGCAAATTAAAGTTGGAGCAATTCATACAAATTGTTATATTATTTACGATAATGGTGAGGCTATTATTATTGATCCGGGATACCCTGATGAAAGAATTGCTGAGTTTATAGATGAAAATGGATTGAAGGTAAAATTTATATATTTAACTCATTGTCATTTTGACCATATGTTAGGCGCTACTTGGCTTAAGGAAAAGTATAATGTGGATATTACTTGTCTTGATAAAGAGGAAGAAAATTTAAATAATTGTGATGTTAATTTATCTTTAAGAATGACCGGAAAGAAAGTAGAGATTAAGGCTGATAAGGTATTTTCTGAAAATGATGAGATTAAAGTTGGAAACTTAAGCTTTAGGGTTATACATACTCCGGGGCATACTTCTGGAAGTAGTTCTCTATATGGAGACGGGATTCTAATTTCTGGGGATACACTATTTAGTGATTGTTTTGGAAGATGTGATTTACCTACAAGCAATTTTAGTGCCATACTAAAGTCTGTGAGTGAAAAATTATATATACTTCCGAAGGATACAATAGTATATCCGGGGCATGGAGATACGACTACTATTGGAGACAGAATAATAGATGAGGGAGAAATGTGAATTGAAAAGTATTGTGTTAAAAGCACCTGCAAAGCTTAATTTGTTTTTGAATACGACTGGAAAAAGAGAGGATGGATACCATTTTATTGAGAGTGTTATGCAGACTATAGATTTATGTGATGAGGTTTCGATTCAGTTAACTGATGGGAATGAGATTTGTGTAACTTCTAATGATCAAGGTATTCCGCTTGATGAAGGAAATATCGTTAGTAAAATTGCTAGAAAAGTGGCTGAGTATAAAAAAATAGAGTTTGGTTGTAAGATTCACATAGAAAAGAATATTCCGACTGGTGCAGGAATGGGTGGAGGTAGTTCTGACGGGGCGATTACTTTAATCGGACTAAATAAGTTACTTTCACTTAATTTATCTCATAAAGAACTTCTAAAGATTGCTGAAAGTGTAGGGGCAGATATACCGTTTTTACTTAGTGGTGGTACTGCCAAGGTTTTTGGAATAGGGGAAGATGTAAATAGTATAAGCCCACTTTGTAATTGCTATTTTGTAATTGTTAAGCCGGATGTAAGCATTGATACCAAAAATGCATATAAGATGTTGGATGAGGCTAAGATAAAAGCTTCTAAAAATATTGAAGATATTATTTTGGCTATTAACAATAATTCCATAAAAGATGTTGGTAAAAACTTATATAATTGTTTTGAGGAAGTTGCACCTAAGGAAATTAATGAAATAAAGATTATGCTAAATAGATGTGGAGCTATAAATAGTTTAATGACAGGAAGCGGGTCGGCTGTTTTTGGATTGTTTCTTGATTTTGATTCGGCAGAACTGGCAAGAAAAGCTTTGAATAAAATATATGATAAAGTATTTATTGCAAGACCTGTGGAGGGATACTAATATGATTGGTGCGATTATTGTTGCGGCTGGTAATTCCAGTAGAATGAATGGAGTTAACAAGCTTTTTGCAGATATAAACGGCAAGTGTGTTTTGGCTAGGACTTTAATTAATTTTGAGAAGTGTAAAAAAATTGATTATATAGTTATTGTGACACGAGAAGATATGCAAGTTGAAGTGAGAAATGTTATAAATAAGTATTCTATAAAAAAGGTGTTAGATGTTGTTATAGGCGGTGCTACACGTCAAGAGTCAGTGAGTAATGGAATTAGAGTATGCCCGACTGATACGGAAATTATCGCAATACATGATGGAGCAAGACCTTTTATAAATAACGAGTTAATTGAAAATGTTATAGGAAATTGCAAAGTTTATGGAGCGTCAATTCCTGGAGTTAAGGTTAAAGATACGGTTAAAGTTATGAATGACGGATTTGTTAAAGATACACCGGATAGAGAGACTTTATTTAATATCCAAACTCCACAAGTTTTTAATTTTAAGTTATATAAAGCTGCATTAGATAATGCAATAAAGAACAATATTTCTTTTACTGATGATAGTCAGCTTTTTGAAACTATGGGGAAAAAGGTTTTTATAACTCAGGGAGATTACAGAAACATAAAAATAACTACAATAGAAGATATGGAAATAGCAAAAGCTTTTGCAACTTTTTTTGAAATGGAGGGCAAAAATGAAAATTAGAATAGGTCATGGATATGATGTACATAAATTGGTGGAGAATAGAAAGCTTATTTTGGGCGGAGTAGAAATTCCGTATAAGTATGGACTACTGGGTCATTCGGATGCTGATGTTTTAGTACATTCTATTATGGATGCAATATTAGGTGCGATGGGAAAAGGCGATATAGGGAGGCTTTTTCCTGATACAGATGACAAATACAAGGATATAGATAGTTTAATTTTGCTTGAGCGAGTTATAAACATTATGGAAAATGAAAAATACAGTATTGGTAACATCGATTGTACAATTATTGCCCAAAAGCCTAAACTTTCAACATTTGTTACACAAATGTCACAAAATATCGCAAGGGTTTGTAAAATAAATGAAGAAAATATAAATATAAAGGCGACTACTGAAGAGGGGTTAGGCTTTACCGGTTCGGGCGAGGGAATTGCCGTTCATTCAGTATGTTTATTGGTATAATTTTAGGAGGTTACTAATGAAAAAGTTTGTTGTATGTTTGTTTTTTTCGTTATGTTGCATGTTTAATATAGCTTTTGCATATAAAATGCCGAGCGAGGTTAGAATCGGTCTTAGTTACGGTAGTAATGCGTTATCTTCTTTTACTTTAACTGCACCGTCAGGTATAGAGGTTGAGGGTG
Organism: bacterium; assembly: GCA_963635575.1. Classification (GTDB taxonomy): domain Bacteria; phylum Bacillota; class Clostridia; order TANB77; family RGIG9151; genus RGIG9151. The sequence continues at coordinate 11,604 of CAVHFU010000018.1, forward strand.
TTGGGAAAATGACCGGAGAGGTTACTTTTTTAAAGAGTGGAAGTAATAAGTTATCTATCAGCAATTCTTCTAAAACTAAGACTTGTACAGTAGATGAGGATGATGGGCTAACTGTGACTCCGGTAGATGAAGATGAGTTTATTGCTTTTAACGGCAAACAGTATAGGGGCAATTTTGTTATTTATAGATTTTCAGATAGTGATATTACAGTTATTAATGTCTTAGGAGTAGAGGAATATTTATATGGCGTTGTTCCTAGAGAAATTGCAACAGGTCACCCAATGGAAGCATTAAAGGCACAGGCTGTTGCTGCTAGAACTTATACATGCAAGACTTTAGGAAAGTATGAAAAATGGAAGTTTGATATGACAAATACTACTGCTGACCAGTCGTATGGCGGTGTGGCTGTTGAATGTGAAGATACTACGAAGGCTGTTGATTCTACAAAGAGAAGAATTGTTACTTATGATGGTGAACCTATTACTACATATTACTTTTCTACAAGTAGCGGTTGGACAGAGAGTTCCGAAAATGTTTGGGTTACTGCTTATCCGTATTTAGTAGCGGTAGAAGATAAATATCAGCCGGATAACTTAACATATTCAAATTGGTCTGTTACTTTTACAGCTAAAAAATTAAAAGAGATTTTGGCTAACAAGTCTATTAAAATAGGCGATATAATCGGGTTAAATACTGTTGAGAAATCCGATAGTAATGGTGTACTTAAACTTGAATTTGTTGGGACTAATGATACATATTCAGTAACTAAAGAGACTTCTAGAAGTGTTTTTGGTACAAGTGATGTAAGAAGCCAATTTTATGATGTTATACCGGATAATGCAGTTACTGCATATAATTTAGACGAAGAAACTGCTACTAAGTCGATAGTTGAGTTTAAAGTAGCAACAGATAATGGAGCTAAAAAGATTGATTCTAACTTGGATGAAGTTTCGGTTATCGGTAAAGATGGTACAAAAACTTATTCTCGTGTTCCTACAGAATATATTATATCTGGTAAGGGGTGGGGACATGGTGTTGGAATGAGCCAAAATGGAGCTATTGGTATGGCTAAAGCAGGATTTGATTATGATGAAATTTTAACTTGGTATTATACAGGAACAAAAATTACTAGAGCAAAAAAATAGATGTTATTTTCCGCATTTCGTAATATAATTATCATATAAAGTTTTTTGTTGAGGAGAGATAATTTTGTATAATGAGTTGACTGAGATTTTATCTAAAGAGTCTAAAATACTATTTGATGAGCCAATGACAAAGCATACTACTTTTAAAATCGGTGGAAATGCTGACTGTTTTGTGGTTGCGAATGTGTACGAGGATTTGATTAAAGTAATAGAGTTTGCTAAAAGTAATAATATTCCGATTATGGTTATAGGTAATGGTAGTAATTTGCTTGTTTCGGATAAAGGTATTAGAGGTATTGTTATTAAATTGGGTAGTTTCTCTAATGAAGTTAATTGTGAAGGAAGTGTAGTTACGGCGTGGGCTGGTGCGAGTCTGAGTGCTGTTACTCAGGAAGCATTGAAAAATAGTCTTACCGGAATTGAGTGGGCTTTTGGTATTCCGGGTACTGTGGGCGGTGCTGTTTTTATGAATGCCGGTGCTTATGATGGTACTATGAGTGATGTAATTATTGAGACTACATATTTAGATGAGAGTTTTAACTTATGTACGCTAAGTAAGGAATTGCATGAGTTTGATTATAGAAAAAGTGCTTTTAATTTGGGCAAGGTTAAGGGTATAATTATTAAGACTAAGATGCTTTTGGAACCGAGAGATAGGGAAGAAATTTGGAATAAGATGAGAAAGTGCATGGCCGCCAGAATGGATAAACAACCGCTTAATATGCCGAGCGCTGGTAGTGTTTTTAAGCGACCGAAGGATCATTATGTTGGAAAGATGGTGGAAGAGTTAGGGCTTAAGGGATTTTCGGTTGGAGGAGCTAAGGTTTCTGAAAAGCATGGCGGTTTTATTGTTAATAACGGTAATGCGACTGCTGCTGATGTTAAAAAGTTAATTGAGTATATTAAGTTTAGGGTTAAAGACAGATATAATGTTGAACTAGAAACTGAAATAAAGGAGGTAGGAGAATGAGGTTAGTTATTGTTACAGGTGTGTCTGGAGCCGGTAAGAGCCAGGCTGTAAAGACTTTGGAAGATATGGATTTCTTTTGCGTGGATAATTTACCGCCTATGATTATTCCTAAATTTTTAGAGATATGTAAGATGTCGGAGGATAAAATTGAGAATATTGCTATAGTTATGGATATTCGTGCCGGGAAGCTTTTTGAAAGCACTTTGGCAGCACTTGCTGCGATTGAGGATGCGGGGTATTCGTATGAGATTTTATTTTTGGATGCTTCAAATGAGACTTTGATTAAGAGATATAAGACTACTAGAAGACGTCATCCTCTTGCACCTAACGATAGGATTGAGGTTGGAATTGAAAGGGAAAGAGAAAAATTGTCTGCGATAAAGCAGAGAGCTAAGTATGTTATTGATACTTCTAATTTAACTCCTAAAAAGCTTAGTGAATCTCTTCTTAATATTTTTGAATATGGAAAGGTTTTTCAAGAATTATTTATTGGGGTTACATCGTTTGGGTTTAAAAATGGTGTGCCGAGCGATGTAGACTTAGTTTTTGATGCAAGATTTTTACCTAATCCGTACCATGTGGAGGAGCTAAGAGAGTTTACTGGTAAGGATGAGAAAATAAAGGATTATGTTATGGGCTTCCCTGAAACATCTATTCTTTTGGACAAGATTATGGATTATCTTGAGTTTGTTATTCCTGAGTATATTAAAGAGGGAAGAATACAGCTTATTGTCGGAATTGGTTGTACAGGTGGAAAGCATAGGTCCGTTGTTTTAGCTGAAGAGATAACTAGAAGATTACAAGCAAACGGCCATAGAGCGAAAATTTCACATAGAGATATAGGAAAAGAATAAGCATTAAAAAAGACGAGCGGAGGGTTTTGCTCGTCTTTTACTTAAGTTAATGTGCATATATGTAAAGTGGGGGACTATGCCCCCACATTTACTCTTAAGCTTTATTATATCCTTAATCTAATATGATAATCATTTCATATTCTGATGTGTCACCCTCTGTATTTAAGAACATAATCATTCTGCCTTCAAGGTCATTAACACTTCCCATTGCTGGTGCGTCTGGATTACTTAAGTCATATACAACTGCGTCATCTGAAATACTGATTGGGTCAATTGCATCGCCGTCTACTTTCTTGAATACTATTAAGTTTCCAAGAACTTCGTCTACGATTAATAGTTCTCTATCAGATACTCCGTCAGCAATAAATCCATCGTATTCACTGTCATCTAAGAATGCAGACATATCAATCTTAACATCTGATGATGCAGTTTGAACGAATTTATTATTCTTAATGTCGTATCTTATTAAGTCGCCTTCTTCACCGAATAGAACTGTGCTTATATCTGTATTAACGTCTGCGATTTCGTAAGTTAATTCTTGTCCGTCTGTGAAGACTGTTACTTGCCATACTTTGTTGTTATTGTCGTTTGTTCCAACAGATATATCAGTTATTACACCATACTTGTCTTGTGTTGCTTGATAGTTTGTTCCGTCATCGTTTATGATGAGGTACTTAACTATTCTTGTATTTGTGCTGTATACTGCAAGTGGTGATGTGTTTCTTAACATATTTTCAGCTTCGTTTGCGTTGCTTACTAATGTTGACCAACCATCTACTACTTCAAGTTTATCTGCGTTTTGGTTTAAGGTTACTGTATCTTTTGTGATATAGTAAGTCTTGCCAACTGAATCCTTGAATGATTTTGTTGAATCCTTAACAGCTTCGTTTGTGTCAGGTATTGTTAATTTAGATAATGTTGTTGTGCTATCCATTTCTACGTTTGCAGGTGCGTTAGTTGCGTTTTCAAGTTTTGTTAAGTTTTGAACACTAATTGTTCTGCCTGAACTGTTTGTAGAGAAGCTAATGAATGTTCCCTTTGTGAATGCTGTTAGTAATTCATCTGTCCAGTCATTTCCTGAAGTCGGAGTTACCTTTACGATATTTCCGTCTTTAACTTGTTTGAATTCTTCGTCTGTATCTCCCTCTACTCTGTATGCGATTTTGTTACCGTCTTTGTCGATTATTTGAAGTCTTAAATATGGTTCGTCATTATCGTCATACATAATGTCTGATGCTTGAGGGGTTCTTGCTACTATACCGTATTGTCTTGCAAGTGTTACTTCGCTTTCGCCCATTGCAAGTACATAGTTACCATTACTGTCTAAGTGAAGTGAAACTTCTGAGTCAATTAAAGTTGAGATGTCTGAAGATAGAGCCTCTACTTCATCTATGTCATCTTCTGTTGACATCATTGCGTTTGCACCTTGCTCATAATTTGTACCGTCAATCTTTAGGGCGTATTTGCTAGAAACCTTATCTAAGTTACCTGTTACAACTTCATCAGTAACTATAATTAATCTGATACTTCCATCTGGGTTTTTAGCTGTCATAATAACGTTCCCAACTTCGATATCTTCTGCTTTTGAGATGCTTCCGTTCTTCATAACGATTACGTTGCTGTCTTCATCATCGATATCTTCTGTTTTGAACTTTCTTGCTCCGTTTAAGTCAACTAATGTGCTGTCTGAACGTACATTCTTTACTATGAATTGCTCAAATTCATATTTATCATTATTTGCAAGTTCAATATTGAATGTTCCGGCAATGCTTATTTGAAGTGAAGTTACTTTGTTAGAAGAATTTAGAAGCATATCTGCCTTTATAATTCCATCCATATTACTAGTTAAAGTTTCAAGATAAGAAAGTTTTGTCGCTACATCATCGTTGTCAATTCCTGTGATGGCGTCTGTAATTTCAACATTGTTGATATATAAGTCCGCATCAGAGGTTAGAGTGTACTTTGTTCCGTCTACTTTTACTTTCGCATTAGTAGAGTCGATAGCTTTTAGTTCTCCACGAGATAGTGCGTCACTTGTTGTACCGATATATGCGGCACAGTTATCTTTTCCGAAGAAGATAGTTACTTCTTTTCCAAGTAATGATGATGCATCAACGTTTTCAGGTAAGCAAACAACTATTTTGTCGTTTGTTACTTTATAAGGTCTTGTATCAGATGCTGATGTTGATGTTATTCCGAGCATGCTAGCAATGTCATCAAGTTCAATTTCAATTTGGTTAGCTTTTAGAGAATCTTTTGTTGCCGGAGTATTAGTAACTAGGATTTCTTCGAAATACTTAGCTTCCATTTTTCCGTTGTTGCTATAAACATAGTCAGGATATTTTTCTTCTAAAAGAGTTTTTCCAAGATTTCCGTAAGTGATTTCTCCTTGATCGTTAAATCCTGTTGCACCCCATTTGTTTTGAAGAAGTGTTTCCCAAGCCATTAGGAAAACGTCTCCTCTTATTGCTTTTGCAGAACCGTTAACACTTGATAATACTTTTGTTATACCAAGTTGTGAAGCCTTTGACATATAGTTAGAAGGCCAAGTTCCGTCTGATTTGTCAACGACTTGTTTTAATCCTAATGCATTAACTAACATTGTTACTGCTTCAGAATAAGAAACATTTTCGCTTGGTTTAAATGTTCCATCCGGATATCCGGAAATAACATTTTCATTAGCCGCAATATTAATATAACCGGTATACCACTCGTTTGTTTTTACGTCGCTAAATCTTGTTGGAGTTTCTTTAGCTAAATCTGCGGCATCTTGCAATCCTAACACGAATGTTATAATGGTTGCAAGTTCAGCTCTTGTAATTGTATTTTCAGGCTTGAAGCTTCCGTCTTCGTAACCTTTTATAGTGTTAAGAGCTGCAAGTTTAACAATTGCTTCCTCATACTTTGTTCCTTCTATATCATTTGCATAAGAAAATGCAGGAAATAGAAGTGAACATAGCATTGTAAATACAACTGCCAGTGAGATAAATTTTCTCGATTTCCACATTGTAATACCCTCCATATATAAAAGATTTTGTAGTGCATCTCTGCTCTACGCTTTTTATTCTAGCACGGGTATACACTCAAGTCTATGCAAAGATTATGGATAAATAGCCATTTTAAGCCAAGTAGGGGAGAGAGGTTAGAGAAAAGAAGTAAAGTGAAAAATCTCTTTAAAAAGTTGCAATTTCTTTTAGTTTGGTTTAATATATATGTAGTTGAAATTTAGGAGGTGTTTTGGATGGCATATAGAATTAGCGACGCTTGTATCAGCTGTGGAGCTTGTGCTGCTGAATGTCCTGTTTCTTGCATTAAAGAAGGAGACGGCCAATACGTTATTGATGAAAATACTTGTATTGAATGTGGTAACTGTGCAAATACTTGCCCAGTTGGCGCACCTTCACAAGAATAAGAGATTAAAAAGAAAAACACCCGCCTTTAATAATTTTTACTTATTAAAGGCGGGTGTTTTTTACTCCATAATAAAATGACCAAAAGGGACGGTTCTTTTTGGTCACAGGAATTAAAACGTGCAATTAGCTAGAGAAGCTAGTTGTACGACTTTTCCTTTTTAGACCCGTCCCCGATGGTCAATAAATAAACTAACTGTAAAAGGATTTCGTTTATAGTAAAATAGAGTATAGGAGTGTGATAGTATGGTAAAAAGATTACCTAGCAGAGTTCGGAGATAAAGAAATGACGTTTATGCTATACTACTTAGGATATTTAACAATAGAAAAAGAAGAGTTCGGAAGTGCTAACTTAGTAATACCAAATAAGATGATGAGGGAAATATACTCGGAGTATTTTCTAAAGGTAATAAATGAAGAGACGGATTTTGATGAATTAAAAGACTTGCCTAATTTACGAAAGTATACGGTTGTAGCCGTCGAGATTTATGTTGATGAGATATAAGAAAGTGCTAATGGTATTTTGGGGATGATAAAACAAGACGCGTAACTAGTCTATTTAACTAATTACGCGTCTTGTTAGTATATACCTACTTATTTGACCGTTTACTTCATAATAAAATTTTCATCAATTACATTCATTACTTCTCCATCTATTATCTTTTTTCCGTGTTCGTGCAAAAAGCCTTCTGCTATTCCGGAATCTTTTACTTGTTCACCAAATTCAAGTAATCGAAGATGAGTTTTAGGTGAAGGTATTAAAACCAAGAAAAATGTATTATTGTATTCATATAGTGTAGAAGGCAAGTCTAATGGAATGCATTTTGCTTTTACAAGTTCACAGATTTGTTCGAAATTATCGAATTTATAAATTATCCTTTCATTTGTTTTTGTTTGTTTTCTTTTAACTCTTAGTTCCGGCAAAGAGTTCTTCTTTTTCTGTGGCACAGGAGGCAAAGATTTTTCTTGAAGTTTTGTTACTGTTACAATAAATTGCCCATTGTTAACAGATGCAGCTTCGATAAAAAGCTGGCAATTGGCGGTTTTAAATCCATGCTCATATTCAGCTTGTTTCATCATGTCAAGAAATAGTGTTTGTGCTTCCGGAGTATTATATCTAAGAGATTGAAAATCTAAATTTCTTTCTTCAAGCTCACTGTTAGAGAGTGTAATTTTAATTTTATTATCGTTTATTTTTTCTATTTTCACGCTATTCACCTTCCTTATCTTTACTTTTTGTACGGGGGATACCCCCCCTAATATGTTTTTACTATGATTTATATTATACACACATATTATGAATTTGGAAAGAATAAAATTCTGGAATGTTTAGAAAAATTTTGAGTATATATGTTAAAAAAATACGGCTTTTGGAGGATGGTTGGAATGATATATATTATTCAGTTTAGAAGAATAATGTTCATAGGACTATGCCTTATTTTGGGAATTGGCATATATTTAGGAGTCGGCAGTATTGATGTGATTTCTACATTTACCACAAATAGAACAGTTATAATTGACGCTGGACATGGTGGGGAGGATCCGGGAACGGTAGGCAGTAGTGGGATTTTAGAGAAAGATATAAATTTAAATATTGCCTTGAAGTTACAACAGTTTATTGAGCAAAGCGGTGGAGTTGTTTTTATGACGAGAGCAGATGATTCAAAAATGGAAGGCAGTAAGAAAAAAGATATGCAACTGAGAAAAAAATTAAGAGATGGTGAAGATGGAGATATATTTATTTCAATTCATCTAAACAGTTTCCCAAGTTCGAATTGTAATGGGGCACAGACGTTTTATGCAGATGATGAGCAGTCTAAGGAACTTGCAGAAAAAATACAAAAAAATATGGTTGAGCTTTTAGATGAAAATAATACAAGAATTGCAAAGAAGCTAACTGATGTTTATTTATTAAAAAAGGTGAATATACCGTCTGTTATAGTTGAGTGTGGATTCCTTTCTAACAGCAAGGAAGAAAAATTACTTAATGATGAGACTTACCAAAGTAAAATTGCGATGTCGATATATTTGGGTATTAATGAATATTTTTCCAATGTTTAATTTACTATAAATTTTAATAAATTTGTTGAAATTTATTAATTAAAAATATACAATTATTTAGAGAGGGGAGTGAGAGAATGAAACTAAAAGATGCAACTGTTGGTATTTTAATTATAGGTGTTATTTTGATGTTTATTACTCCACTCCCATCATCGGTACTAGACGTACTACTGGCTGTTAATATAACTACTTCTGTTATAATCTTACTTAATACTATTTATAGCAAAGGGCCATTAGATATGTCTATATTTCCGTCTTTGCTACTAATTATGACTATGTTTAGGTTAGGACTTAATTTAAGTACAACTAAACTTATCTTAGGGGACGGACAAGGAACGGATAAGGCCGGACAAGTTATTGAGAGCTTTGGAGAGTTCGTTGCCGGTGGTAATATGGTTGTTGGTTTTATTATATTTATAATCATCACAATCGTTCAATTTATGGTTATCGTTAAAGGTTCAGAGAGAGTTGCGGAAGTTGCTGCTAGATTTACGTTGGATGCTATGCCTGGTAAACAGATGGCTATTGATGCTGACTTAAATTCGGGACTTATTAATGAAGAAGAGGCTAAGATTAGAAGAAAAAATGTTCAGAGAGAAGCTGACTTCTATGGAGCTATGGATGGTGCTGGAAAATTCGTAAAAGGAGATTCTATTGCTGGAATTATAATTACGTTTATTAACTTAATTGGTGGCGTCATATTGGGCATGATGGGTGGACAAGATGCAATGTCTGCACTAAGTGATTACGCATTACTTACTATTGGTGATGGTTTGGTTAGCCAAGTGCCTGCGTTAATTATTTCTCTTTCTACCGGTATTATCGTTACACGTGCCGGAGCAGAAACTAACTTAAGTAGAGATTTCTTAGGCCAGTTATTTACTAACCCAAGTGTTATGACTATTGCTGCTGTTGTGTGTATATTACTAGGTTTGACCGGACTTCCTACAATTCCGTTTGCAATTTTGGCTATTGTTATGGCTCTTATCGCATATAAACTTAAAGGGGAGCAAAAGAAAGAGGTTCATGTTGAACAGGTACAAGCTGAGGCTGAAGAAGTTGAAGAAATCCGTAAACCTGAGAATGTTGTTAGTTTGCTTCAAGTTGATCCGATTGAACTTGAATTTGGATACGGAATTATTCCACTTGCTGATGCATCACAAGGTGGAGATTTATTAGATAGAGTTGTTATGATTAGACGCCAAATTGCTCTTGATTTAGGTATGATAGTTCCTGTTATACGACTTAGAGATAATATCCAATTATCTCCGTATGAATATTGTATAAAAATTAAAGGTGTAGAGGTTGCTCGTGGCGAACTCCAAAATGATTGCGTCCTTGCTATGGATCCTGGCACTGCTGATGGAGAGCTGGCCGGCAAGAAAACCGTTGAACCGGCGTTTGGATTGCCAGCAGTTTGGATTCCTATCAGGGATAAGGATAGAGCCGAAATGAAGGGATATACAATTGTAGATTTGCCTTCTATCGTTGCTACGCATTTAACACAGGTTGTTAAGAAATATGCACATAAATTACTTGGAAGGCAAGAAGTCCAAACTTTACTTGATAACGTTAAGGAACGTAATCCTGTTATTGTTGAGGAGCTTATTCCAAAGGTTATGAACCTAGGAGAAGTTCAAAAAGTATTAAGCAATTTACTTAAAGAGGAAATTTGCATAAGAGATATGGTTACAATTCTAGAAACTTTGGCTGACTATGCTCCTATTACGAAAGATCCTGAAGTATTAACTGAATATACAAGACAAGCATTGAGTCGTGCTATTTCTCAAAAATATATTGATAAAAACAGAACAAATGGTGTTATCACTATTGAACCGGCACTCGAACAAGAACTTACAAGTGCTGTTCAGAAAACAGATTTTGGCTCGTACATTGCTGTTGAACCTGAGAAGATGGAGAATATTATTAACAATTTAACAAAGCAAGTTAAAGTGGCTTTGTCTATGGGTGAGCAACCTATTATTCTAACTTCACCGGCGTTAAGGCCATATCTAAAGAAGATGATAGAAGGAGTGCTTCCTAGCGTTGTAGTATTGTCTTATAATGAGATAGATGCTGATGCAAGTATAAAATCTATTGCAATGTTGTCCATAGCTTAAAAAGTAATTAATAAGTGGAGAAAGGGTTATAAATATGAAGATACGTAGATATATGGCGAATAATATGCAAGAGGCTTTACTTAAAGTAAAGATGGATTTGGGCAATGATGCTGTTATTTTAAATACTCGAAAAGTTAAAAGGCCCGGATTATTTAGCTTTTTAAGGACTCCGCTTGTTGAAATTCTTGCGTCGCTAGAAGAGGATGAGAATGAGGTTAAAAACATTCAGAATATTCCTAATCCTAAGGTTGATGAACTTGAAAATAAAGTAAAAAGTATGGAAATGATGCTTGATAAAATTTACAAGCAAATGTCAAGCCCATCTTTCCAAAATGTACTGGTAAACCCTCAAGAGGAAAAGGAATTGGGTTATTCAAGAATATACAAGGTGTTTATTGATAACATGAGGCAAAATGATGTTGAGGAAGATGTTATAAATGAAATTTTAGATTCATTAAAGAAACAAGGAATTGATAATAATTCTAATGTAAATGAGGCTTTTAGTATTTTCCAAAAGGAAATAATTAAAAGATTAGGGGCATCAGAAGAAATTACGGTTGAAAATCAAAAGAAACCTAAGGTCATAATCTTCCTAGGGCCTACTGGGGTAGGAAAAACTACTACTTTAGCTAAAATTGCAGCTAACTTTATAATAAAGGAAAAGAAAAAAGTAGGATTGATAACTGCTGATACATATAGAATCGCTGCGGTAGAGCAATTAAAAACTTATTCTGAGATTATGGGGACACCTATTACTGTAATTTATTCTCCTAAGGAGATGAAGGATGCTATAAAGAAACATGCAGAAGATGATTTAGTCCTTATAGATACTCCGGGGAAAAGTCATAAGAATAAGAAACATTTTGATGAAATTAAGGAAATTGTTAAAAATGCAGAGCCGGACGAGGCATATTTATTAATTAGTGCTACTACTAAAATGAAGGATTGCAAGGATATTATTGAAGCATATAGCTTTTTAGAAAATTACAAGCTTATTTTTACTAAGATCGATGAAACTTCATCTCTTGGGGTTGTATTAAATGTAAAAGAAATTACAGGAAAGTCACTTTCTTATTTTACAACAGGTCAAAGTGTACCTGATGATATTGAAATTGCTGATGTTGAGAATTTATCTAAAAAGTTATTGGGCAACAGTTAATTAAAAAGGAGTTTCAACATATGGGAGATCAAGCAAATAAGTTAAGAGAAATTGTAAAAAAAGTAAATAATGACAATGTTTTAAGTACGTCGATAGAATCTCTTAAGACTAATGCAAAAGTAATTACTGTTACGAGTGGTAAAGGTGGAGTCGGAAAGACCAATATTACTGTAAATTTGGCTATTGCACTTAGTAAACTTGGACATAGGGTAGTTGTAATTGATGCAGATCTCGGACTTGCAAACATTGATGTGTTACTTGGAATAATGCCAAAATATTCCTTAGTAGATGTTATTAAAAATGGGAAAAATGTAATGGATGTATTATGCACAGGACCACAAAAAGTTAAGTTTATTTCGGGAGGTTCCGGTGTAGAAGAACTTACAAGACTTTCTGCAAATGAACTTGAGAGTTTTGTAAAAAACATTGCATTGCTTGATAAAATTGCAGATGTAATTTTGATAGATACAGGTGCTGGAATTTCTGAAAATGTAATAAGGTTTGTTATGGCAGCTGATGATGTGGTGGTTGTTACTACACCTGAACCTACGGCGATTACTGATGCATATGCAGTAATAAAGGCGATTGGTGTGAGAAATAAAAATAAGCCTGTAAAGCTTATTATAAATAGGACTGAGACTGCAATAGAGGCTCAGACCGCTATGCAAAAACTAAATGCGGTAAGTAAGAAATTTCTGGAGGTTAAGTTACAATTTTTGGGATATATAACTAATGAAGCGTTAGTTACTAAGTCAGTAAAACAACAAAAGCCGTTCATCTTGTGTTTCCCAGAATGTACAGCTTCTAAAAATCTTAATGAGATAGCAAAGAAAATTATGACACAAACACAAAATAACACAAAAAATTCCGGAATAAAGGGCTTCTTTAACAGACTTTTTGTGTCGGATGAAGAGAAATAGTGATTTTTAAGAAGGATTTTTGATGTTTAATGTAGTATTTACAGTTGTAACACGGAACTTTATAGTGTCTTGCAAAATTTTGAATTGAGGAGGAGCAAAATGGAAGAAAAGCTTCAAAACAGCGAAGAAGATGTTGCTTTGTGGAATGAATATAAAAAAAGCAGGTCACCTGAAATAAAAGAAGCATTGATTTTAAAATATGCTCCATTAGTTAAGTGTGTGGCCGGTAGGATAGGTATATATTTCGGTGGTAATGTTGAGTATGATGACTTAGTTAGCTACGGAATATTTGGACTTATTGATGCTATTGAAAAGTTTGACTTAGATAAGGGTGTGAAGTTTGAAACTTATGCATCTCTTAGAATTCGAGGAGCAATTATTGATAGTGTTAGAAACTTAGACTGGATACCTCGTTCGCTTCGCCAAAAGAGTAAAGATTTAGAAAAGATATATTCTGATTTGGAACATGAACTTGGGCGTTCCGCTACTGATGAAGATGTGGCTAAGAAGTTAGGAGTTAGTGCGGAAGAGTTTGGAAAGATGCTAAATGATATAAATATTTCTTCTTTGGTTTCATTAGATGAATTTATGGAGCAAAACTATGACCATGGAGTTTCTCCTAAAGAAACTTCTAAGGAAATGCAACCTGAGGGGTATGTTGAAAAGGTGGAATTGAAGAATATATTAGGCAAATCAATAGATCTGTTGCCTGAGAAGGAACGGTTGGTTGTTTCATTATATTATTATGAGGATTTGACATTAAAAGAAATAAGTGTAATTATGAATGTGTCTGAATCAAGAATTTCTCAATTACACACAAAGGCGATATTACGATTAAGAGGAAAACTTGCAAGACAGCAGAATATATTATTAGACTAGTTATTGTATTTAATTTGTTTTACTCCGGGAGGGGTTTGTATGGGAGTATCTCCGCTTGATATGCAAGTTATGATTCCTAAGACGGTTGATGTTGCTAAGCAACAGAGCCTAGAAGCACATAAAATTAATGGCGGTCAGCAGAATATTGTGCAAAAAGAAAATGAAAGACAGGCAGAAGACACCAAAAAAGTGCATGATAGGAATAAAGCCGAAAAAATTTACGTAGACGAAGAAGAAAAAGAAAAAAAAGAGAAGGATAATGACAACAATAAGTCGAATAATGAAAAGGAAGAAGATAAAGATACAGAAGATAAAAGTATGGCCGAAGTTGTAAAAAAATATCATTTTGATGCTTCGGTATAATTAAGAAAAGGGGACTATAAATGGTCTATGCAATGTTTGTTTGTATAATTACGTGTGTGTTGTTTATTGTTTCGACTGTTAGAATGGTTTCTGTTAAGCATTGGATGAAATCGCAAATTGGCGTATTAGAAAGCAAAAAACAGGAACTTGACGAGATGATTCTCTCAGCTAGTGATATGGTACATGAATTAAATCACGTATCGGATTATGTTATAACTACTGTTGAACAGAAAAATAACGAATTGTCCGATACATTAAAGACTGCCGACGAAAAACTTTTTGAGTTTAAAGAGATTTTCGAGTCTAATGATAAGAATAAGGTTATAGATTTCCCTTCAATGGGTATAAGTCAAGCTGTTGTTCATGGCAAGAAAAATGAAATAGAAGAGCTATATAATGATGGTTATTCTGTTTCTGATATAGCTCGTGAACTTGGCATCGGAAAAGGCGAGATTGAGCTTATGTTAGGAATTACAGAAAGATATTTAAGTTTAGCAAATTAGACCTCAAGTTGAGGTCTTTTTTTGCACATAAAAAGTTTAAAAACTCTTGTTTTTTAGATGATTATCCTGACTTTAGTAGGAAAAAGTGATAAAAACAAGCCTTAACCTTAGTAATAGTGCTAGGTTTAAGGCTTTAATTTTTTTCGGAATTATCT